>NZ_QUOK01000004.1:0-300000 GCF_003390325.1 Rhodohalobacter sp. SW132
TTGTCTAAAACGAAGCCGAAGTCAAGAGCTCAGAAAATGACAATTCGCTCCATATTATATCTCGAAATTTGTACTTTCCGTCATTGGTAAAAAAGAGATAGACATTGAAATTGACCGGCTGACCAACTCTATCGAAAACAGTGTCACAGGTGAAGTTTTTGATACGGAAGGTTGTTCAACTTGGTAAACCAGACAAGAAAGAGATCAAACCTGCTGAATGGCTCTTCGATTGGGAAGAAGAATTAAATTTATCAGAACGGGAGGTTTATAAATTAGTTACCGTCAACAATCCTAAAATCATTCATGGTTTGTTGTGCCTTGAAGACAAGAGCGATCATATTTTTATTCACATTGTTGAAAGTGCGAATTTCAATAAAGGCACCAACAAAATATATCTGGGTGTAGCCGGGAATCTTTTTGCTTTTGCGTGTAAAGCCTCTTTTGAGAAAGGATATGAGGGATATGTTGCCTTTGACTCCAAGTCTGCGTTAATTGAACATTACAAGAAAAAACTTGGTGCCACACATTTCAAAGGACAACGAATGTACATTGAAACCGTTAATGCATTGAAGCTTGTGAAAAAATATTTTCAGGATTAAAATCATGGCTATAGTTAAAGAACCCAAAGGAGTCGATTTCGTTGTTAAGTCAGAACCCTGGTCTGATGAAGAGCTGAAAGAGTTCAGGAAACTGATGAAAAAGCAGAAGTCCGAGCTCGGTGAAAAAAAGCGATCTAAGATCAAAGAGAATTATAAGAAAGTTTCTAAGCAACCAGCGTAGCTTCTACTCACCTTTCCTGTACTACACCAAATGACCAGCGGCTCAAACGGACGAGTTTATGTTTCTGATCTTTGGATAGTTGTTCGTTTAGCCGTTTAGCCGCCAAGCCGTTATTTGCCTATCCTTTTCTTAAAATTTCGATTTAAAATCACAATTCATTCATCAGTTGCAGATTATACGTCATTGGCGTACTTTCCTTAAAAATCAATCGTTAGTAAATGGAATTCTTTGAAACACCCGTTTTCACAAGGCTGATTCAGAAGCTGATCAACGATGAAGAATATCACCTGCTCCAATTGCAGTTGTCGGTCCGGCCAGAGTCCGGCGATATTATAAAAGGAAGCGGTGGAATTCGTAAACTTAGATGGGCCGGATCAGGACGTGGAAAACGCGGTGGCATTCGGGTGATTTATTATTACTTCACTGAGGATGAACAAATTTATATGCTTTATGCGTATCCAAAGAGCAAAAAAGACGATCTCACTGCAGATCAATTGAAGCAATTGAAACAACTGGTTGAGGAACAACTGCCATGAATGATGAAATGTTTAATGAATTACTCGAAAGCGTCAAACAAGCCGGTGATATTCGGAAAGGCAAACGCAAACCATCCAGACACACTGTGATTGAAGAACCTGATGTTGCAGCGATTCGCGAAAAGTACGACATGACCCAACAGGAATTTTCTTCCCTGCTTGGTATCAGTGTTGGTACCCTTCGAAACTGGGAACAAGGAAGGCGTAAACCTCAGGGGCCGGCCAAAGTACTTTTGAAAATTGCGGAAAAGAGGCCGAAAGCAATTTTGGAGTCTTTATCGTAAACTGTTCGTCAAATAACCAGCGGTTCGTGTGGATTCGTTTTGACTTAGGGACATTGGATCATTTATCGCCTCACCGCACAACCGCCAAACCGTTAGGTTTAAAACGAATAATATTTTAAATCAATATTTATGTTTATAGATTCTGAATTGTATTTAATCTTGGGACTTGCAATAATTCTAGTCTTAATTTTCACTATCGGCTTCAAGTTTTGGGAGGGCGAAAAACAAGATGAATTAGATAAAGCAATTTCACTGCTAAAAATTAATATTTTCGGAGTAGGTTTTCTATCAATAGTCTTATGGTTTATGCTTCCTATAACTTCAACACTTAGTACGTTTGGGTTTCCTGAAACTATCAATGAGATACAATCAAATGAGCAATTACTTGATTATTTACAGAAATATAATAAAGCAATTGTACGCACAACTGAAATAGTTCATTGGTTTATTTTCATCTTTGTTTGGGGATTTTTAACATCACTTTACTCTATCATAAAAACATTCAAAAGTTTACGTGAAGAGCATTATTCTAAAAATGTGGAGGATAAGTTTAACACCTAACAAAGTGGCTAAAGCGGACGAGTTTGCGATTTGGACCTGTATTAAATTATAATGCCTCGCCGCTAATTTACCAGACCGTTATTTTCTCTGATTGAACATATTCATCAATCTCATTATAAAAACGTAACTATGATTCATCATCGATCAAATAATACGATACGATTTGTACTGGGAATGATATTTTTAACAATGTTAACCTCCGAAGGTTTTTCGCAGGGGTTTACTTCGCCTATTCAATGGCATCATTCGATCCACGAAGCACGTGTATCTGCTTTAGGCCAGTCTACAGCTGCTCTCAACAACGGAACTTCTTACCATGCGAACCCTGCTATTCCATTAGAAAATGGGGTTTTGAGTTTGTCAAGCTTTCTTTTTTCCGTTACAGCTTTTGATTCACCTACTGACGGAGCCAATTTATATAGTCCGGCTGTAAGTTTTGCACACGGAAACTTTTCATACTCTGCAATGATTGATTATACATCGTATTCCATCCCTCCAATAGACTCCGAATCCGGCAATTTAGACTTTAGCAACAGGTTGTTTCGCTTTCAAACAGGTTACCAGCTTAATGAAAACTTTTCCATAGGAATTGGATTTCTTTACAGTTCTTATCAATCAACAGAATTTAGTTTTAATAATGAAACTCATGGGGGTGATGCTTCTGCATGGGGAATCACAGCTGGCGCCCATTATCAAAATCAGTTCGAATCCGATAATTTTGTTTTTAGATCACAGACAGGTTTGTCTCTCAATGATATAAGTGAGGGATTTAGTTTTGAAAGCACTGATATGAATGAAACGAATCTACCCGGTCAAATCAGATTAGGATTGGGATTGGACATCTCAAGCAAAAATTTACGACATAACCGTCCTCTGTTTGGAGGTGGAATATATACCGGATTCAGTAAATATCTTGCAAGATGGGAATTTAATGATAACCCTTCTCAGGTATCAACCCCAAGCGGTTTTGAAGCTCTGTTTACTACCTGGAATAGTTTTGAAAGATTTACCGGCTCTGAAATAGCAGAGATATCATTGGGTGAACAAATTTCTACAAGTATCGGCTTTGAACTTCATTACCTGGAAACCATTTATCTGAGATATGGAATCGTAGGTGGTTCAGATTACTGGATTAGGCCACAAAATGGTTTAGGTGCAGAAATAGATCTTTACTATATATCACTGGCAGTTACTCACTTGAACTATCATTCGTCCGACCACTGGGGTCCTCGAGATAATTCTGCTTATGTTCAAGCGACTTTTCGATTACCCATTGATGGTCAGTCAAGAGACACATTATTGGGCAGATTGTTCAATCGATAACTCTTGTTTGCTGTAAATCAGATTTTCAAATGTGAGCCTACAGAAAAATAACCGCCACACCGTAATATCGCTTTTTCAAAATTAAATCGTTATCCAATAGGTGTAATGCTTTGATGAAGTGTATACATCAATAAAAGAGATAAAGATGCAATTGAGTTCAACATATGGCTTCTCCCTGCTGATAGCTTGCTTAATGCTATCGATATTTCAGTCTGGTTGCGATTTACTAAGCCAAAACTCAAATGATTTTCAAAATCTTATCATTCAAACCGAGAAGGAAACGTATTCTAAAGAAGAGAACGAGCTTATTACTGCAAATATACTTAATGAGTCGGCTGAAGCAGTATTTATTACAATGCCGGGCCCTGTAACACTTGATAAAAAAATCGACGGGAAATGGGAGAACTTAGGCAGGTGGTATATTACAGCTGCAATTGCCCCACGCCTTGTTGAAATAGCACCGGAGGAATTTTTATCTGAAATCGCAAAACTAAATACTGACGATCCGATCATTGAGGAAACTGGTTTATATCGTTTTCATTTCAGCATGTATTCATCAAAATTTGATATGGCAGGCGGAGAAAATGGCTCAAAATCCATATTACCGTTGAAATTCCGCATATCAAATACATTCTATATTTCCGATTGATTATAGGTATTGCTGATAATTCCTATAACAAAGCATCTGTTTATGATATAACCAATGCTTCCTGCGAATCGGTTCAGGTTTCTTGCTAAACTTTTAAACCAGTCGCCCGGCCGCAGAAGCACCAAACCGTTATAGTGCCTAATTAATCAAATCAAGGAGATCACAATGAAGAACTCAACAATCATACTCCTTTTTACTTTTGTTCTATTTTCCGTGTCAACTGCCTGTAATACAACTTCGAGTGAAGTTGAAGCAGAATATACCCCAGGTGAAGTAATTATCGCATTAGAAGATGGTATCGAAGAAGCTGATATAGTGCCAAGAATTGAAGAATTTGAACTCCAGTGGAAAGAATATTTCGAGAATATTGGCTACGCTTTAATTGGTGTTCCAGTCGGTGAAGAAGAACTGTGGGTAGAGAAGCTTAAACAAGAGCCTATGATTCGAAATGCTCAACTAAATCGAAAAGTTGAACTAAGAGGAAGTAGTTAAATATTGCACCGGCACTATATCAATGTGCATTAACTGGGAATGCTAATGTGCCGCTGGCTTCCGGTGTTATTTGTCATGAATTTTTAGCCGTTTATTAACCCATAATCTCCGCGCCCGATCTGCGCTGAGCCGTTTTGAGAGACTTGCTAAACGTTTACAGCGTTTGTATTATATGAGTAATAATGATAAAAAAAGCTACATACCCTAAAGCCTTTTCTATAAACGGGTTGTTCGCCTTATCCGTGGTGTTCAGCTTGTTTGCTTTTCCGGGACTAATAAATACAGCTGAAGCCTGCCGTCCACAACCACAGCATATCGAAGTTGTTGCCGACGAACAAGATGTTGCCAAACCTACGGTTTTTTTATACCAGATAGCTGATTCGGAGTTTTCCTCTAATTCGTTAAAAACAACAAGAGAGTATCAATGTAACCTACAAATGGTGTATCAGCGGCAAGTCAAAGAAACGCTGGACACAATTTTAAAACAATACAAAACTTATTCCCCTCCTAACTTATTCTGGATTGCTAAGGTGATCTCTGCACTTCGCGATGACAACCCACATCTCATTTTAGGGTAAAATCACCTGCCTGCCGGTGTATCCGGTTTTCATTATTTAATCCAATTTATGCTCTTGTCAACAGGCAAAAGCAGGCAATCCAATTATTCACCATGAAATCATTCAAAAAAGTCGTACGACTACTTTATCTGGGTTTAGTGATATCATTAGCAACTATAGGTATAGCACTTGTTGGGCCGATTCCTTTGCAAATTACTCATAAAAAGATGCCACTGGAACATCCTATTGAACTGGTGAGATCTGATGACGAATCTGAACAAGAATCGGATCAAATCAAAATTATACATTAACCCATACATCTCAGGCAGCCCGATACATAACAACGTCTCTTGCGGACGGGGCTGCACATGATGGATTTCCGGTGTTTCTGAACTGGTTAGGTTTTACTACTTTGCAAAGTGGCAGAACGCACCGTCGCATAACTGCCAAACCGTTATATGGCAATCCATTTAACAAGCAGATGAAAAAATAAATTCTTTTAGATTCGACTTCTCTAAACAAATTTTAAGCTGATTAATCAAATCAGTATACTTTCAGAAGTGTTTAATAATTCTCTATCTAATTCTTTCACGCATGACAACTAAAAGCCTTTTTCTCTCCCTGCTCTTTCTGGTTCTCGCTTTACTCCCTCTTCAAACAGTTGGCCAAACCTACAACTGGCATTCACTTGAATCTGAAGGAAATGCTACCGAACGCCATGAAAATGCTCTTGTTCGAGCCGGTAATAAATTCATTTTACTTGGGGGGCGCGGAATGAAGCCAATTGACATTTACGATACCCAAACCCAGGAATGGACCGAAGGTGCTCAGCCACCGTTTGAAATTCATCACATCCAGGCAGTAGAGTTAGAAGGACTCGTCTATGTTGTTGGAGCGATGAGTGGCGGATGGCCGTATGAAACATCACTTTCACATATTCTCATTTATGATCCTGTTTTAGATAAATGGGCCATCGGACCAGAAATACCGGAAGATCGCAGACGGGGGGCTGCTGGAACCGTTGTGTACGATGGAAAGATTTATGTCGTTTGCGGAATTATCAACGGCCATACTTCGGGATGGGTGAGTTGGCTGGATGAATTTGATCCAAAAACGAATGAGTGGCGAACATTGCCAAATGCACCGAGATCAAGAGATCACCTTCACGCCGCCGTTGTTGATGATAAACTGGTCGTTGCCGGTGGACGACGATCCGGGTATGGCGGCGGCGGTTTTGAAACGACTGTTGCACAAACAAATGTCTTTGATTTTGATACAATGGAGTGGACTGAACTGCCCTCTCCTGAAGGTGATATCCCAACCCAGCGTGCAGGGATTGCTGCAACCGTCCATCAGGGAAATGTCGCCATAATTGGCGGTGAAAGCGGCAGCCAGGAAACAGCACACAGTGAAGTGGAGATGCTGGTTCTTTCAACTGGAAGCTGGGAATCCCTCCCCTCCTTAAATCGCGGACGACACGGCACTCAGGCCATCTTATTTGATGATATGATTGTGGTTGGAGCGGGAAGCGGAAATCGAGGCGGCGGACCTGAACTGAATTCATTTGAAATCTTTTCATCTGAAGAGAATCCTGAATTCCCCGATACACCCCTCACCAAAGCAGAACTTACCACATCAACCGAAGAAATTATTTTTACTGATGATGATTCCAGCGACAAAGAAGTCATTCTGAGTAGTCAAAACGGAAATCAGGCCAGTTTGATCCAGTATATTCAATTGGATAACACCTCCGATTTCGCACTTAATTTACCCATTGAGTTTCCGTTTGTCCTTGCGCCGGGTCAGGAGATTCCTATTGAAATATCCCGGATCAGCACTGAGACAGGAAATCCGCAGGCAACACTTTTCATCAAACCTTTGGGAAATACTGAGCCCATCAGTGTAAGCATTCGGATTACCGATTAAATCGGATATCTTATCATTTCTAAATGATATAAAATCAGTTTAGGTACAATCTGTTATATTGCCTGTTTAAAAAAACAAAATGAATTCGTTATGAAAAGAGACACCGCATCAAGCATCATAAAATTAACCGCAATTCTTGTAGTATTTTCAGGCATGATACTATTCTCAGTCGTCTATCTTCAAGTTCTGAATATGAATACCATGTTTCAAGAGATGCAAGGTCAGGCGGAAATGTTTAACAGCGCTTTTTCAACTCTCGGCTGGCACGGTTATACAACTCCGATAGTCGTAATTATTTGGGGAATAATGTTATATGTTATGAATAGACCGTTATCTTTTCTAATCGCTAAAAATTGACATAAATAACGGCATTGCGCATAAAATCGGTTTCAACGCAGTATTGGTCACTTTTTATAAAATTCAAAGTGTAATCCCTTATAGTAATTCTGTTTAATAAAACCCTTATTAGTGTCAAGTCAATTTTGATTTGTCGGGTTAAGGAAATAGTCTCATCCGTTGACTTCCCGTCATCGGATGAGTGGATAGGGCTACATGTTACTCTGTGAGCTTATGCAATGGATAATGTAAAGGTCGGACAATTCACCGGATGAAACGAATTCATCCGGTGAAGATTTAAAGGCTTGGTTTACTCAATCATCCCAAGCAAATCTGGGACAATGGGATAGGCAGTTTTTTTTTATAAAAAATAAATATTCACATGCCAGTTTACTTCCTGACAATCGAGTGGTTTTCAATACTATGGGCAATACCTCTAGATTAGTGGTTAAAGTTATTTATTGTTACGAACCGGTTTTCATCCGTCTTGTTTATCCATTTTGTAGGTGCACATGCCCAATCAGAAAAAATTAGACGCAACTACAATTTAAAACGGAACTTTTTTTGCAAATTCATCCAATACATACCTGATACGAATATAAAAATGCCTTTGATGATTTTTGCTCGCATTGAAACACCCCTTCACATTCTGACGATACTGAAGATCGGAATGCATGTATTTTATTATCAATAAGAGCAACTATGGTAATGCCCCTGAAGGGATGCCTTCATCAGGAGTTTTTACAGTATTGCAGTTATTTGCAGAACTCAGATTTTAAATTAAATTATTAAGGTAATGTTCATTTTTCACTCTCATCAGTCACTCCTATGAAAGCATCCGACCTGTTTGTTAAAGCCCTTGAAAATGAAGGTGTTGAATATATTTTTGCCGTTCCCGGCGAAGAAAATGTGGATCTGCTGAACTCACTGAAAGATTCTACGATAAAATTCATTGTAACACGCCACGAGCAGGGCGCTGGTTTTATGGCGGCAACGTATGGCAGGCTGACCGGCAAACCGGGAGTCTGTATGGGAACGCTCGGGCCGGGAGCTACCAACCTGGTTACTCCCGCAGCCTATGCCCAGCTGGGTGCCATGCCCATGATGATAATTACCGGCCAAAAGCCTATAAAAACCAGTAAACAGGCCCGTTTCCAAATTCTGGATGTGGTAAATATGCTACAGCCGGTCACGAAATTCACCAAACAGATTGTGAACGGAAACACCATCCCATCACTGGTACGTGAGAGTTTTCGGCTTGCAACAGAAGAGAGACCCGGGACGGTACACCTGGAACTGCCCGAAGATATTGCCCGTGAAGACACAGACAGCCATTTGTTTGAAGTGGTGGGCCATCGGCGTCCGGATGCTGATGAAACTGCAATCAGGGAAGCTGTTAAAATGATAGAAAATGCTAAAATGCCGCTGCTTATGATTGGTGCAGGTGCCAATCGTAAGGAGACACGGGAGGCATTAACAGAATTCATTGACAGCACTGGTATCTTCTTTTTTTGTACCCAAATGGGAAAAGGGGTGATCGATGAGCGACACCCGCAATACCTGGGTACGGCAGCACTTTCCGATGATGACTTTGTTCACCGCGCGATTGATGAAGCCGACCTGGTTATAAATGTAGGTCATGATACAGTAGAAAAACCACCCTTTTTTATGCAAGAGAGTGGGAAAAAAGTAATCCATCTGAATTTTTTCCCCGCTGAGGTGGACGCCGTCTATTTCCCGCAGCTCAACGTTGTGGGTGATATCAGGACCTCTATTGAGCATATATGCCGTCATATTAACGAGGAGATCGAATGGGATTCCGGTTTTTTCCAGCAGATCAAGGAAGATGTTGACTCCCACCTGAGTAAGTATTTCAACGATACGCGCTTCCCGATGCTGCCTCAGCGGCTGGTCAGTATTATGCGGGACACACTTGCCGATGACGATATCATCACTCTTGATAACGGGATGTATAAAATCTGGTTTGCCCGGAACTACAAATGTTATGCGCCAAACACCCTTTTACTCGATAACGCACTGGCCAGTATGGGGGCCGGTCTGCCCTCAGCCATGCTAACAAAACTAATCAATCCCGATAAAAAAGTAGTTGCAGTCTGTGGCGACGGCGGATTTATGATGAATTCACAAGAACTGGAAACCGCTGTTCGAAACAACCTGGACCTGGTAGTGATCATTGTGAACGACAGTGCCTACGGCATGATCAAATGGAAACAGGAAGATATGGACTTCGACAATTTTGGCCTCGATTTCAACAACCCCGATTTTGTATCCTACGCCAATAGTTACGGGGCTACAGGGCACCGGCCCGAAAGTGATGCCGAGTTCCGTGAGACCCTCAATGACTGCATGAATTCCAAGGGTGTGCACCTGATTGACTTACAGATCGATTACTCATTAAATCACTCTATTCTGAATGTGTTGATCAAAGAGAAAACGCAAAATTTATAAACGTGAGTTCGATTTTTGAATTTGTCAGATTTCACCTGAACAGATTCAGAAAGATCGGCCCAGCTGGCTGCTCCGGGAAATATCATCTCACATTCTTTGGTACAGTTATCAAACCGAATCGTTCATCGGATGAAGCGAATTCATCCGATGAAGATCATTTTACCACAAAATTTATGATCCGTTCCGGCACAAAGATCTCTTTGATGATGGTGGTTTCATCAAGATAACGCTGAATGTTTTTCTGCTCTTTGGCAAGACCCAGAACATAATTTTTATCTTTCGCTTTCTCAGCCGGCACTTCGATGTTTGCCCTGACTTTGCCATTCACCTGTACCGGGTAGCTGATGCTTTTCTCAACAAGATACGCTTCGTTCAGCTCCGGCCATGGTTCGTATGAAATAGACGAAACCTCGCTACCAAGATAGCTCCACAGCTCTTCTGCGATGTGCGGAGCAAAAGGTGAGAGCAGCTTTACAAATGGTTTTGCGATCTCCGATGGAAGTTCTTCCCACTGCTTTGCCTCGTTCACAAAAATCATAAGTGCGGAAATTGCAGTGTTAAACCGAAGGTTTTCGATGTCATCCGTAACTTTTTTTATCGCTTCGTGAAGAACTTTCAGCTGATCGGCATTAGGCTCGGCATCCTTTGACAATAGTGACGCTTCATCCTCATCACCCACAATCAGTCGCCAGGCACGATTCAGAAAACGGTTCACCCCTTCCACTCCTTTTGTGCTCCACGGTTTTACTTGTTCCAGCGGTCCCATAAACATCTCGTAGAGCCTCAGTGAATCGGCTCCATACTGATCCACCACATCATCCGGATTGATGACGTTTCCGCGCGATTTCGACATTTTATGTGCTCTCGATTCCACCTGGAAATCAGTCCCTTTCAAAAAGAAATTCTCTCCGCGTTTTTCAACATCGGTTTCACTGACCCGCTCCCGGGTAATCTCTTCACCATCTTCAGCCTGTTCCGCTGATACATACGATCCGTTCTGTTTAAAAGCTGTGTATTCCATTTCTCCCAGAATCATTCCCTGGTGAACCAGTTTCTGAAACGGCTCCGGAGTAGATACAACACCGCAATCGTATAACACTTTATGCCAGAAACGCGCATAGAGCAGGTGAAGCACCGAATGTTCCGATCCGCCAACATATAAATCTACCGGCATCCAATATTTTTCCTCATCACTCTCTACCGGGCCACCGTCAAATTCCGGGCTGATGTAACGCAGATAATACCAGCAACTTCCTGCCCATTGTGGCATCGTGTTGGTTTCGCGAAGGGCCTCTTTTCCAGTTTCCGGATCGGTGGTTTTTACCCAGTTTTCAGCTTTGGCAAGCGGCGGTTCCCCGGTTTTTGTAGGCTGATAAATATCTATTTCAGGGAGTGTAACGGGCAACTCACTTTCAGGCAGCGGTTTCGGTTTGCCATCCACGTGAATAATTGGAAAAGGCTCGCCCCAGTAGCGCTGACGCGAAAACAGCCAGTCACGCAGCTTGTAATTTATACTCTTCTCCCCTACTCCATTCTCCTCAAGCCAATCGATAATTTTTGACTTTGCTTCGGTGATTTCCAGTCCGTTCAGAAAATCACTGTTAATTGCAATACCATCGCCCACATACGCTTCTCCTTCAAAATCTTCCGGAGGTTGTACAGTTCGGATGATCGGCAGATCAAACGTCTTTGCAAATTCCCAGTCGCGCTGGTCCTGACCCGGAACTGCCATAATAGCGCCGGTACCGTAGTGGGCCAGCACATAGTCGGCCACCCAAATTGGAATCTCTTGGTTATTCGCCGGGTTGATTGCATACGCCCCTGTAAAAACACCCGTTTTCTTTTTTGACTCTTCCTGCCGTTCCAGGTCCGATTTTAACCCCGCTTTCAGAACGTATTCTTCCACATCTTTCCGCTGCTCGGAGGTTGTGATATCACGTACCAGGTGGTGTTCCGGGGCCAAAACCATATAGGTTGCGCCAAAAAGCGTATCAGGACGAGTGGTAAATACGTTCAGCTGTTCATCGTGTTTGGCTACCTGAAACTCAATTTCCGCACCGATCGACCGGCCAATCCAGTTTCTCTGCATCTCCTTGGTTGATTCCGGCCACTCCAGATCATCCAGCCCTTCCAGTAGTTTTTCGGCGTATTCTGTAATCTTCAGAACCCACTGACGCATCGGCTTTCGAACCACCGGAAATCCGCCCACTTCACTTTTGCCATCAATGACCTCTTCGTTGGCAAGAACAGTTCCAAGCTCTGGACACCAGTTCACCGGCGCTTCATCTTCATACGCCAACCCTTTTTCATACAGCTTCAGGAAAATCCATTGCGTCCATTTGTAGTAGTCGGGATCCGTCGTATTCACTTCCCGATCCCAGTCATATGAAAAACCGAGCATCTGCAGCTGTTCCCGGAAAACATTTACGTTTTTTTCTGTCGTTTCTCTTGGATGTGTTCCCGTTTTAACCGCATACTGTTCAGCAGGCAGACCAAACGCATCCCAGCCAATCGGGTGAAGCACATTAAAACCATTCATTCGCTTGTAGCGGGCAAGGATATCCGTTGCCGTATATCCCTCAGGGTGGCCCACATGCAGGCCTGAACCGCTTGGATAGGGAAACATATCAAGAACATAATACTTCGGCTTGTCTGAGGCTTTTTCAGTTTTAAAAGTCTTCTGCTTCAGCCAGTGTTTCTGCCATTTCGGTTCAATTTCAGATGGATCGTATGAACTCATGCGGTTTTTTGGGTAATTATAAATATTCGGTTTGATTTCAAGACCGTGAAGATAAGGAAAATAATAACCCGATAAAGAGAGATCACCGCTCCCGGTAGAATATCTCACATTTTACAAAATTGACATACACGTTTCTTTCGTTGATTCTTGACTTATTCTATCCGTCGATTCTTTTTAAAATGGAATGGTAGCTGTCAATGCGTCGATCTCTCATAAATGGCCATGTTTGCCGCTGTGGCTCAATTTGTGAAGGATCAATTTGTACGGATAAAATTTGCTCGCCCTCCCCGGCTTCGGCAAGGATATCGCCAAACGGTCCCGCTACAAACGAATTCCCCCAAAATAGTGACTTCTCTTCTCTGCCTACACGATTTACACCGGCAACATAACATCCATTTGCAATAGCGTGACTTCTCTGTATCGTTTTCCATGCATTCAAAAACTGCTGTTTTTCATCGGATGATTCAGTGTGCAGCGTTCCAATAGCGGTTGGATAGACCAGCAGATCCGCCCCTTTTAAAGCGGTTATTCGGGCCGCCTCCGGAAACCACTGATCCCAGCAAATGAGAGTGCCTATTTTACCATAAGCAGTATCAAAAACTTTATAACCCAGGTCCCCCGGTGTGAAGTAATATTTTTCGTGAAATCCGGGGTCTTCCGGGATATGCATCTTCCGGTAGATACCCAACAGAGATCCGTCAGCATCAATTACAGCCATAGAATTGAAATATATACCAGCCGATGCCTTTTCGAATAGGGGAACAAGCAGCACAACTGATAATTCGGCAGCTACTTTTGCCAGGTGATTGGTTGCAGGACCGGGAATGGATTCCGCAAGTTCAAAATTTTTCTGATCAACCCTTGAACAGAAATACTCCGTGTTGAATAACTCCTGCAGGCAGATCACATTTGCACCTTCTGCAGCAGCTTCCCGAATGAGAGTCTCCGTGTGTTCAAGATTCTGCTTTTTATCTGATTGAACAGCAGTTTGAATAAGTGAAAGTTTATACGCCCGGCTCATAAGTTTTTTTGTTGATCTCTGACATGTTACCTGTTACTATCACATCAAATATAAATCAGTGAATCTACAATTCCGAAGCTGGTTTGAGCGGTAATAGTGACCTTCCATTCATGCTGCCAAAAATTTGCACAACCAACATGGTTCAGTAAACCCTCTACGCGTCTGCATACACTGTATTTTCAACAATTTTCGTCTAATAATATTTGTTCTTTTTATGAGAGCTTCACAGTTTTTTGCTACATTGCCTTAAACTCCATAAAAACCTATTTCCCATGAAGATACTTGTCCCAACCGATTTCTCTGAACTCAGCCTGAAAGCCATTCAGGCAGCAAATACCTATGCATCCATTTTTGGTGGAAAAATCTCACTTTTTAACTCGCATATACCTATCACCGAACTTGACGAACCGTATGCTCTTGGTATGAGTAACCAGGTGTACCAGGACTATGAATCGATAGAAAATTCAATTCGCGAGCGGCTTACGATTCTGTCTGAAGAAAATGTGGATGAAAAATATCGGGGCGACCTAATTGTTCACGTTGGAAACCCGGCACAAAGTATAGTAGAAGAGGCTGAGGCATACGATCTCATCATTATGAGTACTCACGGACGAACCGGCTTTTCCCGCCTGTTACTTGGTTCAGTAGCTGAAAAAGTGCTGCGGCTTTCAAAAATTCCGGTGATGGTTGTGGAAAATGAGTCTGAAATTGGCTCTTTTAAAAATATCCTGGTAACAACGGATTTCTCAGAGAATGCTGAAGCTGCGTTCCCTCACGCCCTGAATATTGCGAAAAAAACCGGCGGGAATGTAGATGTACTGCATATTTTAAGCCTCGACCAGTTTGAGGAAAATGAAACCGATCCGTCTGTAAAAAAAATCCGTGAACAGCGGATGAAACTAATTGAAAAAGAGCATTTTCATGAGCTGGATGATCGGGTGAAGAGTTATACAATTGTTTCAGAAGATTCACCTCATGAGGCTATCCTGAAGTTTGTAAAGGGATCTTCATACAACCTGATCGTGATGGCTACCGTGGGTAAAACAGGGATCAACTATATGATGATGGGAAGCACAACTGCCAATGTTGTGCGTCACGTAAAAACGGCGGTACTAAGTGTTAAACCACCCAGCCTGGATTAGTTAAATTTTATTCGGAGGGTTCCCATAATCTGGAACAGGTCAGCGGTTCTGAATGCATCTTCCGATCGTAAGCCTGCTACATTTGGAGCGGCATCCGGAAGAGGACTGTAGTCATATTCAGTGTATGTATAGACTGCAGATTCTTCTTCCCAGCGGGTGTAGAGTCCGCCTATTTCAAAGAATGTATCCCTGTTGAGGGCGAAACCTGCACCGGCCGAGAATGTGCTCCTGTCATCTATACCATCAACAAATCTCGATGGCTGATACGCATATCCAGCCCTGATATTCACCAGCGGATTTACACGGTAAGATACCCCGCCCTTAAAGTTCCAGATGGCTTCAAACTGGTTGCTGATAAATTCGTTTTCGTCAATCTGATCTTCAAAAAGCGCATCATCCTCAAAGTCGATCTCAACATTTGCATAGTTCACATATTCCGTCGCCAGGGAAATGGAAAATCCATTGATATTTTCAAAAGCTAATCCGAGGTTGGTTCTGGAGGGATAGCGTATGGAGTAGGAGAACTGGCCATCCAGCTCATCAACGAACGTCTCATTATTATTAAAGGTGGTTCGGATAGTCGCATCGTAGTTCTCATCAACCGAAATACGAGAAGGTAGTGTGTAACTCGCTCCGAGATTTATATTCGGAGTGATTTTATACAAGCCGCCAACCCTGGCCCTGAATCCGCTGTATCGGCTGCGGATTTCATCAGAAAGAAGAATGTTGTCGATATCGGTATCCGGTTCGCCATCACCACTGGAATCAATTGCCAGGAAATTGTAATCGTTAAATTCATCAACCTCCTGGAAAACACGGTCGTATGTTGATCTTCCCGCAATGATTCCCACGCTTGCACCCAGCATCAGGTTGGGCTGGAATTCAGTTGCAATAAACGCCGAATACTCGCCGCCATAACCGCTTTGAATAATTTCACCTTGCTGGCGAATACCGAGAAAATCACCAAACTGATCAAATCCTGTTCTCAATATTGATTCATCCCAGTCCTCAAATTCATCACCATGATCAATCGCGAAGGTATTAAAAGCGATATCGTTATATGTGTTACCTCGTGATTTAAATTGATCTGTGATGGTGCTCCGCTCATTTCTTGCATTAAACCCGAGGGCACGATTTGCCGCACTGTGCTGATTATACCCTGCCCCAATTACGAGACTTCCCTGTGCTGTTGGAAATGAATACACAAATCCAAGATTTGAAAGAGTGGTCTGCCCGTCATTTATAGAACGGGTGTTCCCAAGATAGGTTGCATCTTCATTCACGGTTCTGTAGGTCAGTCCAAACTCACCAAAACTATTATTCATAAGGGCCACACTTGCAGGATTATCTAAAAATGTTGCAAACCCGGATGCCAGCGCCGTGCCGGGCATGATCCCTGTAACCGGATTTATAAGCTCTCTTTGATCGCCAAACTGAACGGCTTGATTACTGTATAGAAGCGGATCATTTACATTCTGGGCGAATGTAGTCACACTCAAAAATGCGCAGAAAATTCCCAGTAAAGTAATTCTTTTTAAGGCAGACATAGTTATTCCGTTCGTATTGGCTGTTAAGAATGAGAGAGTAAAAAACGTCCGATTTTATCTATTCCGGTTATTTGAAGAAGACCGGCTTCTTGTTGATGAACCTGAATTGTTGTTACTGCTTCTGGTTCTCGTCACAGAACTTCCGCTGCTCCGAGTGTTAGACGATGAACGTACAGTTGTTGATGATGACCCCGAATTTGAAGAAGATCGGGATACGTTTGCGCGGCTCCGGCTGCTGTTACCTGAGGATGTGGAAGTCCGGACCTGACTACTCGCAACTTCACCAACGGATCTTGCAACAGCCCGGCCAATTCTGCTTAACGTACCTGATGTTGAACTTCGATTGACTGATGTGCTGCGACTTACAGAAGAACTCCCTCCTTCCACCGTTCTGATCCTGTTTTGAACAGCGGCTGAGGGTGTCGATGAGGTATTGCTTCTTGAAAGTGTAGATGTATTTCGTGTAGAAAGCGCAGAACCACTACTCGTGATCGTTCGCGGTTCGCTGTTCTGACTTCGAAGAATGGTTACAGCACTGGCCTGGGAATCGTCATTTCCTCTTTGCCTTGTATTACTGCTGCCGGAACTTCGGTTATTGTTATTACTGCGCTGAACATTACCACTGCTTCTGTTATTATTATTTCCGGATGACCGGTTCACGTTTCCACTTGAGCGATTGTTGTTACCTGAACGATTTACATTTCCGCTGGACCGGTTGTTATTGGAACTGCTTCGATTTTGAACATTACCGCTGCTTCGGTTATTGTTGTTGGTGCGTCCAACTGAGCCTCGGTTTGTTGAACTGCCGGTTGAACGATTATTCACCGTACCTGATTCGGTTCTCGAACGTACCGTATTGCTTCGGCTATTTACTCTTGTAGACGGAGTTGTGCGTTCAATTTGACGAGTTCGGGTTACGCTTCTGATATTTGAACGGGCATCTGTGCGCTGCGTTTGAATATTACTTCTGCTGGAGGCAGCATTCGTTCCCCGGTTTCTGTTCGAAGCTACACCACCGGATCGCAAACCTGTGGATCGAATCTGATTACTACGTACAGCCCTTGAACTTGTGTTGTTTATGTATACGTAAGTGTTACCGTAAAATCCGTAGTAAGGTCTGTGACCGTAGTGGTATCCCCAGGGATAAACCGAATAATAGGGTGAATGGTGTCTGTAAAAACCATGATGGTGATATCCCCATCCCCAGCCGAATGACATTGAAAAGCTGTGCCGGTACCTCGGGTAGCTATAATAAATCGGGTAGGGATAATACGCATAGTGGTATGGAGCGTAGTAGAATCGGTCGCTGTACCCGTAATAGTTATTAATTACAGTCGTTCCGGGTTGAGCAGAGAGAGTAACCCCGTTTTCATTGTACCAGTTTTGAGCTTCATAATCTTTGAAGAAAAAGGATTCAGCATCTTCCCAGCCATCTTCATACCCCAACTCATAATCTTCCATGTTAACAATTTGTTCCTCACGCTCGGGGCGATCTGCTCTTGCTGTAGCTGGATCCTGTTGTGAGCGCTGAGGTGCAGTAGTTGAAACTGTTGAGCGTTCAGGAGATCCGCTTTGTACTCCTTGTGAACGATCTACCGTTTCAAGCTGGGTATAGCACCCTGTGGTTAGTACGCCGGCTAAGGCTGCAATCAAGACTGTTTTTAAAGTTACTGAGTTCATATCTGCCACCGGGAACTTAATTTTGGGGTTTTTCTCTACCTGAAATTTAACCAATATCAACCACAAAGTATATCACATAAACATGTGAAGGATCTTCTGAACATCAGGTAATACGTCAGATCTCACCTCGAAGCGACTTTGCAATCACTTCCGCTTTGGAGTTTACGTGCAATTTCTTATAAATGTTCCGTATATGCGCCCGAACGGTATCTATCGAGATATCAAATCGGTCTGCTATAAGCTTATAACTCAAACCATCGACCAATCCGTTCACTATATCCTGCTCGCGCGGAGTGAGGTCGCTTTCCGGTTTCTTTTTTTTGCCCGGATCGTTAAAGTGCTGAATCACTTTTCTTGCAATTTGAGGTGACATTGGGGCTCCGCCTTCTGCCAGGTTTTCGATCGACTCTTTAATTTCGGGCAAAGATGTATGTTTTAACAAATAACCGGATGCACCGGCCACCAGCGAATCGAATATTTTGTGCGAATCGTGATAAATGGTGAGCATAATGATCTCAATCTCGGGGTATTTTTCCTTGATGATTCCTATCCCTTCAATCCCTGACATGCCGGGAAGCTGGATATCCATCAGCATCACATCCGGCCTATCATTCTCATTCAGATATTCAAGCATATCTTCTACCGAATCCATTGCCGCTTTACAGCTCATGGTTTCCTGCATGTCAAGATATTTCCGGATTAAATCCCTGATTTTTGTGTTATCCTCTACGATTCCAACATTTATCATACCGATCCTCTTTCTTTATGTATTTATACGGTTCCTTTTACATGAACTGTAAATCCATCGCTATTGTAGATCTGAACATCCGCTCCAATTCGCCTGGAACGCAGTTCGATATTTCGCAAACCTTGTCCGCTTTTTCGCTTGCCGTTTGATTGTGTTCCGTTATCGGAAACTTTCAGTTCAAAATTCTTGCCGTTATATACAAACGTTATATCAACCGTATCCGCATTTGAATGTTTTGCGATATTGTTAACGGACTCTTTAAAAATAAGGTAGATATTCTCTTTAACGTGAACCGGAAGGCGATCGTCCATTTTAATATTTTCAAAATGATAATGGACATCCGGTGTGCCCGCGCGGAACACGTGATTCACATAATCCTGCATTCTGTCGGTCACATCACCAGCTGTATCATTTCTTGCATCAATCGACCAAACGATATCATCCAGGCTTGAAACAATTTTTCTGCTCTGATCACCAAGCTGTTTTAATGTATCCCTCAGCTCATCACTTACATTTCCTGCGCGCAGAAAGTCGGTTTGGAGGGCTAATTCAGTAAGGGATGATCCCACATCATCATGCAGATCACTTGCTATCTGAACCCGCATTCGCTCAATATCAACCTGCTTACGCGTTTTAAAGAACCTGTAATAAAAGAAAATCAACCCGATAATGCCTGCTGTAATGAGCACCAAAAACCACCACTGCATCCATATCGGGCTTTTGATCAAAAAACTGATGGAGGCTTCATCTGTACTTCGGAATCCATCTGCATTGTACGATCTAACCCTGAAATTATAATTCCCCGGCGGCAGCGAAGTGTAGCGCACGGTACGCTCACGTGTGGTTTGCCACTCATCTTCCAATCCTTCAAGGCGATATTCATAAAGTATCTGAGCAGGACTCTCAAAACTCAATCCGTGAAAACTAACCTGGAAAAAGTTCTGATCATGATTAAACTCTTCCGATTGGTCTGCTTCCATCTGCCTCCCGCTCATCATCACCTCTTCAAACTCTATTCCCGGTGGTGTTTCATTAATTCGGACACGATCGGGGAAAAAACGGCTCAGTCCCTCTACGGTTCCCAGCCAGACAGACCCGTCAGATGCAACAAATGAGGCGCCGGCATTCAACTCATTTGCAACCAGCCCCTGGTTTTGGTCAAACAATTTAAACGATTTTAAACGCTCCACCCTCGTACGGGCAGAAAAAAAATCAACGGGATTAAATCTATATAATCCCCGGTTTGTACCCACCCAATACTGTTCTTCCTGATCCTGGAATGAAAAATAAGTAATTGTACCGGACTGATTATCTGATATGATTGATCGCACATTTTCACCATCGTAATAGGCCAGGCCGCTGAAGGTAGAAAACCATTTTATTCCGTCAACATCGATATTGATGTGGATTACACCATTGTTAGGCAAGCCATCCGCAATTGTCAGATGTTCAAACATTCCATCTTTTAAGACTGCAACACCACCATAGGTAGCAAACCAAAAATCCCCCTCCTCATCCTTTTTGATATCCATTACGGTATTGTTCAGCAAACCGCTGCTGGTATTAAACTGCTCATACGATTCGCCATCATACCGAATCACTCCGCTGTTATAGGTGGCTATCCAAAAATCACCAGTGTCTTCATCTTCATACACTTTTCGTATGGTTTGAAAAGGAAATTCACTTTCTGGCAGCGGCGTGAATTCTCCGTTTTCATAAATTGTCAAACCAGCCCTTGCCCCGATCCATATCCTGTTTTGACTATCTTCAAAAATCGTATACACTTTATTGTCTATAAGACCGTCTGATTCACTAAAATGCTCGAACTCTTCACCATCATACCGTAATACTCCGCCTCCGTAGGTTGCTATCCAGATATTTCCAAGTCGATCTTCCTCAAAACCGGTGACTACGTTATTTGTAATTCCGGTATCTACATTGTAATTCTGAAAGAGTTCACCAAGAAAAATATTTGCTCCTGCTCCAAGAGTCCCCAGCCAAACATTGCCTTCCCTGTCAATCATGGTTTCATGTACAATCACCGCATTCAGCCCATCTTCAGTCGTATAGTTTGTAAATGAGTGTCCATCAAAATAGGATGCCCCGGCGTCTGAGCTGACCCATGCACTGCCTTCGCCTGTTATAGAGACTGAGTTGAGCCTGCACTCATTTAACCCGGCTGCTTCATGAAAAATTTGAAACTCCTCCCCCTCTTTTTTGATAAGGCCTGCGTTCGAAGCTATCCACAAAACGTCGTCTTGGTCAACGGTCATATCATTCATTGGAACTTCGGGGTAGCCATTTTGCGATCGATATTTCCTGAAAGTGTTTCCGTTAAAGCTGAATAGCCCCTCTGATGTGCCAAGCCACAACATACCATCTTGTGTTATAGCAAGTGATCTTACCTGCATATTTCGGTATCCGTGCTGATGCGTGATGTTTTCAAATCGCTGCTGTCTGTCGTATCTCCACAATCCGTTTCCTTCGGTGGCTACCCAAATATTTCGGTTTTCATCTTCAACAATAGACAGAATTACCGATTCATTCACCGAATTAAACTGTTCAGGCGAGTGTATTTCCCCATTCTCATAAAAAGCCAAACCACTGTCCGTACCAATCCAGATGCGACCCCGATAATCCTGGAAAAGTTCATTTACCCGGTTGTTAGGCAAGCCATGTTCCTGGTAGAATTGAGTAAACCGTACTCCATCGAATCGATTCAGCCCAAAACCGGTGCCTAACCAAATGTATCCACTTTCGTCCTGGAGCATACTATGAACAACGGATTCACTCAAGCCATGCTCAATAGAATAACTGCGAAAAGGGGTCATTTGGGAGTAAAGGGATTCCCCAAAAAAAGTGAGCAACAGAAATAATATGGCAGAAATTGACGCAGTTCTCATCTTCGAAAGCTAACAACAATTGTTTAAGGTACAAATCGCATATTCATGTTAAGTGTACAATTGACGTCAAGCCCCATTCTCATTTTTTTTAGCGCCAAAAAGATCACTTTCCACAAATAAAAAACCCCGCCGTTTCTGGCAGGGTTTATAATATGATCATTCGATAAAAACTACTTCAGAAAAGTAGTAGCTGATTACCCGAGATACGCCCGGAGTGCAGCGCTTTTGTTATGATGACGCAATTTCCGGAGTGCTTTCTCTTTAATCTGACGTACTCGTTCGCGAGTCAGGTCAAATCGTTCGCCGATCTCTTCAAGTGTGAGTGAATGTTCGCGACCGATACCGAAATAGAGACGAATCACTTCGGCTTCTCTTTTGGTCAGTTTTGAAAGAGCGCGTTCAATTTCAACCTTCAGAGATTCTCCCATCAGCTCATTATCCGGATCGGGGATCTCTTCATTTTCCAACACATCAAGCAGGCGGTTATCTTCACCTTGCGCAAATGGTGCATCCATGGAAAGATGTCGACCGGAAATTTTAAGAGTATCGGCAACTTCCGATACGGTCATCTCCAGGCTTTCAGCAAGTTCTGCAGCAGATGGTACTCGTTCATACTCCTGCTCCAGTTTTGAAAGTTCTTTTCCAATTTTATTTAGTGCGCCAACACGGTTCAGCGGCAGACGAACAATACGGCTCTGCTCGGCAAGTGCCTGAAGAATGGACTGCCGGATCCACCAAACAGCATATGAAATAAATTTAAAACCACGGGTTTCATCAAACCGTTTTGCCGCTTTAATCAAGCCAAGGTTTCCTTCGTTAATAAGGTCACCCAGAGATAATCCCTGGTTTTGATACTGCTTGGCTACAGATACAACAAACCGGAGGTTGGCTTTGGTCAGATCTTCAAGTGCCCTCTGGGAGCCTTTCTGGATCTCTTTGGCTAAGCGAACTTCATCATCAGGTGTGATAAGCTTCTCTTTTCCAATTTCATGAAGGTAGCGATCTAATGATTCAGATTCGCGGGTAGAAATTCCTGAACTTTTAGCCACAATTGATATTATTTAGTTGATTTTACTACGAGAGGATTGTCTCAGCAAATGGGACACTCAGTTTTTATACGTTCGAAAGCGCAAATTGTTGCTTATTTGTATAGTTTCTGACAATCAGGAAAGATACGATTTTTCCAGATAAACCGAAAATCCCTCTACCTGCCAAACGTTCGTCCGGGAAGAGGGTTTGAAATACCAAAAAAGTCGAGTGTAGTAGCAGATACATCAGAAAATGTTTCTCTGATATTCAAACCGCCTGCAGCACTACCCTGCTGATACACCAGGAGCGGAACAAATTCCCGGGTATGGTCGGTGCTGTCATCTGCCGGATCGTTTCCGTGATCACCAGTTATGATCAGAAGATCTTCCGGATCCAGTTTTCCAATCAGTGCCGGGATAGCCCTGTCGATCTCTTCAAGCGCTCTGCCATACCCATCCGGATCCTGACGGTGTCCGTAAATCTGATCCGTATCTATTAAATTTGTAAACACAAAACTACGGTCCATTTTTGCACTTAATAAACTCAGCAGCTGGGACACCCCTTCAGCATTGCTTCTGGTTTTTCTATATTGAGTAAATCCATTTCCCGCAAACAGATCAGCCACCTTACCGATTGAATAGGTTTTAATTCCATTTTCCTGTAACAAACTGAGCAAGTTGGGTTCCGGCGGAACGGATGAGAAATCTCTCCTTTGATCGGAAATTCGCTCATACGTTCCCGGAGATCCGGTAAAGGGACGCGCAATCACTCTTCCCACTTCAAATTCTCCTACCATAATTTCATTCCGCGCAAGTTCACACCATTCATATAGCACGTCAACCGAAACTACGTCTACATGACAAGCAACCTGGAACACGCTGTCTGCCGAGGTATAAACTATCGGCTGACCAGTTTCACAGTGCGCTTCACCATAATCGCGAATTACATCTGTACCGGAGTATGGGGCATTACACAGAACACCTTGCACACCGGTCTGCTCACAAAATGCATCAATCACAGATTCCGGGAAACCACTTGGAAACGTTGGAAAAGGACGATCAAGATGAATTCCGGCCAGCTCCCAATGCCCGGTTGTAGAATCTTTTCCTGCAGATACCTCACGCATTTTCCCCCAGGATGCGAGTGGCTTTTCAACCGGTGGCACCGAAGCGAGCGGTTTGATATTTCCCAGCCCAAGTTTTGCAAAGTTTGGAAGCTCACATTCGGAAATTTCACTAACATGGCCAAGGGTATCCGCTAAAGAATCACCATATTGGTCTGCATCTTCCTGTGCTCCAATTCCAAGGCCGTCAATTACCAAAAGTACAACTCGTTTCATATTCTGACTTCTGAGATATTTATCCGGTGGCGTTCAGAACTCCTTTAAGCTCCTCTTTCGCTTTTGCAATCACAGAGTGAACATCACCCGAACCCGGCAGCACTTTGGCAGATCCATATTTGATTCCAACCTGTATTTTTTTTCCATCTGACAATTCCAGCGGATTACTGAATTTCTCGTGAATGCTATCAACCCAACGCTGATGCTCTTGTTCCGATTTACAGTACACCATGCTGGTAAAAACGTAATCACTGTTAAAACCGATGTATCCTCTGAAATCGTAGAGTGAGGGATTCAGATTTTTCACCATCGTTCGCTGAATGCGATTTAGTTCTTCAAGCCTGTATTTTGACCGAAGGGTTTGAAGGTTATCCAGGGTAATCATCCCAAACCATAACGAATGGTCTGATTTCCGGTCACCTGCCAGTTCACGATTCAGTGCTGCTTCCCAAATATCGGGAATAAAATTTCCATAGTTCTCTGTAAAAAGATCTTGATCAACCGGCAGTTTCCCAAGATTTACCTGGATAGCCAGAACCGCCATCCGGACAAGATTAATCAACTGATGTTTTGTTGATTCTTTGAACGTTAGTGGATTTTTATCATACGCAATCACCACTCCGTGACGCCTGCCATTTACAAGCATCGGAATTGCAAGTGTGGCACCATCGGTGTTAATCTCGTCCGTGGAAACTCGTTTTGGATTCTGATTAAAATGGATAGAAAATTGAGTCTCCCCTTTTTGCAATGCGTCATACGCCATAGATTTCTCTTCAAGAGAAAGGCCGGGAAGAAGCGCAGAACCCGCCGATCTCTCTGACTGCAGCACCGTAGTCCAGACTTCCATACCCCGCAACAATACAGAAACACCTCCATCCGGCAGAAGCTGCTGCATCTCCGTCACCATATTGTTCAGAATTTCTGCTTTATGCTGGCGCGGAGTAATTGAGGAGAGTGACTCTTCGTACTGTTCCCACATTTTCTCTGAGTTATACAGATCGGTCAGCTCCAGGTACGTGTTCAGAACATTTAAAATCGCACTTCGGTATGCAGAAATTGCCTGTTCGCTTGCTGAAGATTTTAGTGGTGTTTCTGTTTCCAAAACGGTAATCGCCACCGTTTCGCCATTATTTACGAATGGAATAAGCATGAGGTGCTTTACCGGCATAAAATCGTAATAATGAGTGAGTTCCTCCTCCTCAATATCAAAACCAACTTTTAGCCGCACAGTTGATTCAAGATCCCGGTATGAATTTAGAAAATGCGCATCAAAACCGGTTCTGTCGCTGAACATTACATTTGGAAGTGTTGTTGAATTGGTTTCCAGAACGAACTGCTCTCTCGCCCGGTTCACCCAGTACAGGCAGGCTGTTTGCGACCCGGTGGATTCGCGCAACAGATGCACCAGGTCATCGATAATTTGTTTAAATTCTACAAGTGCTTTTTCTTCGCGTTTCATGATTGTGATATTACCTTAGTTTCTATATATCAATATCATCGGCCAATTTTTCAGCTTCATCAATCATTTTTTCAAAAAGCTTCAGACCCTGGTTCCAGAACGATTTATCCCGGATATCGATGCCGAGTCCAGACACCAGTTCATGCGGCCAGTCGGATCCACCCGCTTCGAGCAGTTTAATGTAATTTTCTTCAAACCCATCCTGCCCTTCGCGATATGCGTTGTAGAGTGCCAGTACGAGCAGCTCACCGAATGCATACGCATACACATATCCAGGAGTGTGCAGAAAATGCGGAATATAACACCACCATAACTTGTACTCATCCGTAATTTCCACGGAATCGCCATAAAGATCCCGCTGCGTTTCAAGCCAGAGATTAGAAAATTGCTCGGTAGTCTGCTCACCATTTGTCCGCCGGGCAGTATGGATTTTGTCCTCAAAACGATTCATTGAGATCTGCCGGAATACGGTTGCAATCGTATCGTCAATTTTGCTTACCAAAAGCGCCAGTTTTTCCGCCGGATCATCCAGCTTATTCATCAGCCGGTTAAACACCAGCATTTCACCAAACACAGATGCCGTTTCAGCCGTAGTGAGTGGGGTTGATGACTGCAGTTCACCCTGCTTTCCGGACAGGTATTGATGTACTCCGTGCCCCAGTTCATGGGCCAGCGTCTGTACATCACGCAGCTGCCCGTCGTAATTCATAAACACATACGGATGCACAGTTGTTACCGTACTTGCGGAATATGCCCCGCCTCTTTTTCCCGGCTTAATGGCCGCGTCAATCCATTTTTTTTCAAAGAACTCGCCCGCGATTCGCTTCATTTCCGGGTGAAAATCGCCGTATGCTTCCAGTACATTAACTTTTGCTTCTTCCCAGCGGATCTGTTTACGGTTTTTGGCCAGTGGAGCGTAGCGGTCGTAATCGTAGAGCGTATCATAGCCCAGCAGTTTTTTCTTCAGCTTGTAATATCGCTGCACCAGGTGATAGTTGTCCGTCACGGCATCCACTAAACTATCTACAGTAGATTGATCTATTTCGTTGGCAAGGTTTCTTGATGATATCCAGCTTTCATAACCGCGCAGTTTGTCGTTTGTGAATTTATCTGCAAGGATCGTATTGAAAATGTAGGTAAGCGAGCGGGAGTGATCCCTGAAAGTTGCAGTAAGCGATTGATGTGCTTTTTTTCTTAGATCCCGATCCGGGTTGTGCAGTTTGCTTAGTACTTGTTGTTCGGTAAGAGACTCTCCATCAAGTTCAAACCGGGCTGCACCAAGAGTTTCATCAAAGTACCTGTTCCAGGCAGAACGGGAAGTAACCGATTTGGCGCTCATCACTTTTTCAGCCTCTTCAGTGAGCGTATGATCTTTGTATCGGCGGGAAGTGATCAGGTAGTGTTTCCAGCCGGACAGCAGATCTGATTGAATCATCTTATCCGCTTTTTCATCGTCCACTTTCAGCCATTCAACATCAAAAAACACAAGTTTCTGGCTGATTTCAGATCCAAGTTCCCTCGCCTCCTGAAGTAATTTTCCAAGTGCGGGGTCTTCGGTATTTGTAGACCAGATCAGCTGAGCGTATGAGCCGATTTTCCCTGCAAGCTCAATAATAGCCTCATATTCCTGCATGGCCGTTGCAAAACCTGAGGCTTCAAGACGGCTTACTTTTCCTTTATAGGATTCGGAAAAACGATCGGCCAGCAATCTTAATTTCTCTTTATCCTGATGTAGTTTTTTATCGTCCGGTGAAGCGTACAGATCTGAAAGATCCCACACGATTTCTTCAGCTCCGGTTTGCTCATTTTTTTGGGTAGTGCTCATTTTTTTCAATGTAAAAATCTGTTTATAAATTTCGTGATCAATATAACCAATCAACAAGAGGCTTTAAATCTAAGTTTGATAAAAGATTTTACCGTATCCGAATGGGCGAATTGAATCGTTTTTTTGTGATATAATGGTTAATTTAACAACCGCTTTTTAGTGTTTCTGAAGGCTTTTCGGGAAATTTATCTACCCACCTCAGAACTTCACGGCCAAAGTTTTGTTACAGAACATACTGTTATTACCATAACCAACATAGATTCAAATATTTTGAAATCCTTAGAAGCTGTTTTTGGACCTAATTCTGCACTGGTAGAAGAATTATATAACCAATATAAAGAAGACCCCGACAAGGTACCCGATCATTGGCGAACCTATTTTGATGAACTGAACGGAGACAGTGCTAAAGCCCCGGAAGTAAAAAAAGAAGAGCAAAAAAAAGCCCCGGAAAAACCCCGGAAAGAAAAGCAAAAGAAAGAAAAACCGGATGAAGTTTCTATCCCTGAAGGGGCCGAACTTCATAAAATTAAAGGCGTGGCATCCAAGATTGTTGAAAACATGGATGACAGCCTGCAAGTGCCCACTGCCACATCACTTCGGGTACTGCCGATGAAGATGCTCACGGAAGATCGAGCAATCATCAACCGTCATCTGCTGCAGCATGGCGAACCCAAAGCTTCTTTCACCCACTTTATAGCGTGGGCTGTGATCCAGGCGCTGAAGGATTTCCCTTCACTGAATACGTATTACACACGCAAAAACGGAACTCATTATAAAGTTGAACCAGGCCAGGTGAACCTGGGAATTGCGGTAGACCTGAAGTCCCGTGACGGTTCAAGAAATTTAGTTGTACCCAACATTAAGGGCGTTGATAAAATGAACTTTAAGGAGTTCCTCTATGCCTACGCTGTAGTGATCGATAAAGCGAGAAACGGCAATCTTGAGATTAAGGATTTCCAGAATACGACAATTAGTGTTACCAATCCCGGCACCATTGGTACAGTCTCATCGGTACCCCGCCTGATGCAGAACCAGGGTGCCATTATCGCTACAGGCGCCATCAATTATCCGGCAGAATTTCAGTCGATGGCGCAGGATGTTCTCAACCAGCTTGGCGTTAGTAAAGTAATGTCGATTACCTGTACCTACGATCACCGAATTATTCAGGGTGCTGAATCGGGTTCATTTCTACAAAAAATTCATCAGCTGTTAAATGGTGAAGAAACATTTTATGAGAAGATTTTCAAAGATCTGGATATCCCATACGAGCCTCTCCCGTTCGGGGAAGATCAGTACCAGGGACAGCTCAGTGGCGGATCAAACACGCTGGAGCACGATCGGCGGGCGATCGCCGTTTGGCGCCTGATCAATATGTACCGTATGCGGGGACATGTTCTGGCTGATCTCGATCCGCTCGAAGCGTCTCCGGGACACGGCCCCGAACTCGATCTTGAGTATTACGGCCTCACACTCTGGGATCTTGACCGCGAATTTTACTGTGGCGGTCTTGGAGGTTTCAAAACAGCCAAACTGCGCGATATCATCAAACTTCTGCGGGATACGTACTGTGGTAAAATCGGTGCGGAATATATGCACCTCCTTGATCTGGATGAGCGCAAGTGGCTCCGCAAGCAGATGGAATCCACAACCAATACGCCCGATCTTTCAAAAGATGACAAAGAGAACATTCTGCATAAACTGAACCAGGCTATGGCCTTTGAACAGTTTTTGCATAAAAAGTACATCGGGCATAAACGATTTTCGCTCGAAGGTGCTGAAACCATGATCCCCATGATGCATTTCCTCATGGAACGGGCGGGTGAAAATGATATCGAGAAGTTCTTCCTCGGAATGGCTCACCGCGGCCGTCTGAATATTCTTGTAAACATTCTGAATAAGCCTTACAGCAAAATCTTTGCTGATTTTGAAGGCAACATCGATCCAAGCACCATCCAGGGATCGGGCGACGTGAAGTATCACCTGGGTACAAAAGGCACATTCAAGACCGGTGATGGAAAAGAGATCGGACTCGAGCTTTTGCCGAATCCAAGTCACCTCGAATCGGTAAATCCTGTTGTAGAGGGTGCAACCCGCGCACTCCAGGATATGAGCAAAGATGAAAAGCCATCGAAGAAAATTGCACCGATTCTAATTCACGGAGATGCCGCTTTTGCCGGTCAGGGTGTCGTGGCTGAAACATTGAACATGTCGCAGCTTCGCGGATATGAAACCGGCGGTACAATTCACATTATCATTAACAACCAGATTGGTTTTACCACGCTGCCGAGTGATGCGCGATCTACCGAATACGCTTCGGATATCGCCAAAATGATTCTTGCCCCGATTTTTCACGTAAACGGGGATAATCCCGAATCTGCGGTTCACGCAGTTAAAATGGCTCTCGACTATCGCCAGAAGTTTGGCAAGGATGTAGTGATTGACCTGATCTGCTACAGAAAACACGGCCATAACGAAGGTGATGAACCTGCGTTTACCCAACCGGGAATGTACGAAGAGATTGAAAATCACGAAGCAGTGCGTGATATCTATGTGAAAGAGCTCCTCAGAAAGGGGGAGTTCACCGAATCGGAAATGCAGGAAATTTTTGATGAGTTTGATGAGCTGCTGCAACAGGCATTTGAAGATGCCAAGAGCTCTCCAGCCCTGGAAGTTACCGAAAAGATGCTCGACCGATCAGAAACCGGTCAGAAAGAGTGGGATGAATATCCCGATACCACATATCCCGTGGATGACCTGAAAGATATTGCCGTTCAGCTGAATACGGTACCGTCTGATTTTGATGCCAACCCAAAACTGTTGCGTCAGCTCGCAAAACGTGCCGATGCCGCTAAGAAAAACAAGAAGAAAATTGATTGGGGCTTTGCGGAGGCTCTTGCCTTTGGCTCACTTCTCAAAAAGGGAACCCCAATCCGAATAACAGGTCAGGATGTGGAACGGGGTACCTTCAGCCACAGACATGTAGTTCTGCACGGTACAAAAACCCAGCAACGGTTTGTACCACTGAATCATCTCACTGAAGACCAGGCCCGGTTTTATCCCTATAACAGTCTGCTGAGTGAGTTTGCCGCGCTGGGATATGAATTTGGCTACAGTGCCAAAAATCCCGAAGCGCTCGTTATCTGGGAAGCTCAGTTTGGAGATTTTGTGAATGGAGCACAGGTTATTATCGATCAGTATATCTCATCCTCTGAGGCAAAATGGGGGCAACAATCGTCGCTTGTGATGACGCTTCCACACGGTTATGAGGGGCAAGGTCCAGAGCACTCTTCTGCACGGCTCGAACGATTTTTGCAGCTGTGTGCCGAAGATAATATGCAGGTCGCAAATCTCACAAATCCGGCGCAATATTACCACGCTCTCCGCAAACAGGTGCTTCAAAGCAAGCGTAAACCGCTGGTTATTATGTCGCCCAAGAGCTTGCTTCGGCATCCACAAGCGGTATGTAGTGTGGAGGAGCTGGCCAACGGTTCTTTCCAGCCGTTCATTGATGATGCCCGCGAAGACAAAGAAAATGTTGAGCGCCTGGTTATTTGCTCAGGCAAAGTGTACTACGATATCCTGAAAGAGATAGAAGAGGATAAAGGCTCGATTGCCGTTGCAAGACTCGAGCAGTTTTATCCATTTCCGAACAAAGATATCACCAGGGCGTTATCGGCGTATAAAAACGTCAAACAGGTCGTCTGGTGCCAAGAAGAGCCTAAAAATATGGGTGGCTGGTCGTTTGTTGCCCCTCGTATTCAGGCACTTCTCTCCTCTTCTCACGAACTGATTTACGCAGGACGCCATGCTTCGGCATCTCCTGCGGCGGGTCAGAAAAAAATTCACGAGGCTGAGCAGCTCAAACTGATTGAAAAAGCTCTCGGTAAATCTTAACGACAAAACGATTTATAAAAAAAGCTGTGCCATCTTACCGGCACAGCTTTTTTATTTTTTATCAAATGCGACTTTCGATTAGTTCTGATCACCTCATCCCATTCGGCACACCTTTGCATATCCGGCTGACCGCATCGTGGCTGTGAAGGCTTTCAAGGTGGGCGCACCGAACCAAGAAATCGTAGATTCGATCCTCCTCAGAAAGTTTATCGTAAAGGAGCCTTGCCGCGTCTTCCACAAACTTTTGATACGCTCCATTCATCTCTGCAAATGCCTGTTCATCTTCTCTTTTTACCATCACCTGTGTTTCGGTGTGAAGCGCATCCCTGCTGATTTCAACCAGTTCGTCGACAAAAATATCATCCGAAAGCTCAACAGAGATCGATGCCACACTTCTCTGGCTGTGAGGTATAGCTGCTACATCGCGCTGTTCGCGTGCATGCTCTGCAAGTTCAAATGAACAGGGGCATGCGCTGCTGTAGACAAAATCGAGATGCATGAACTTTCTGAAATTTCCATATTCATCCAGCTTTCCCTCGATGGACACATCGTAATACTGGTATCCTTCAAGTCCCGATCGTAAGCTCTTTTTGATCATCGGGTAGCTGTATGAAAGTTTCAGAAAAGCCGAACGGCTATCGAGGTCTCTTTGGTACGCCTCAAGAAGATCTTTTAATTTGCCCGGGTAGAACACCTCGTCTCTGAAATCATAGAAGGTTCGCATAATGCGGCTCATGTTAATTCCCTTTTTGCCGGCATCCAGACCAACGTAACCATCAACTGAGGTTTCCAGGGTCAACAGCTCACCACTCGGCGTGGGATATTTAAGCGGAAGTTTGAAGTTAGAAATTCCTACCTGCTGAATCGGCACATTGGCTCCTTCAATCAGAGAAGATGGTCCGTTTTGAAGATCTGGCAGGCTGGCTTTGTACTGATCGGTTACTGTGAACGTAGGGTCGTAGAATCGTTTTAACTGGGTGGTAATCATACTTCTGAGAGTTGTAGCACTTTTAAATGCGAGGGTTAGGACGATATTCTGCGATGTTTCTTTCCGTCTCATACAATTTTACGGAGTAGAGAAAAGAAGATCCGTAAGATTTCGCATTGATATCGTCTTCAAGTTCCTGGAAAAATGCTTTTACCAAATTCTCTGATGTTGGATTGATCCCTTTTAAAAAAGAGACTTCCAGATTCAAATTTTTATGGTCACACTTATCCAATATTCGTTTTTGGATGATATTTTTTAATACACCGAGATCAATTACATAACCTGTATCGGGATCTGCTTCACCCGCAACGGTTACCTCAAGCCGGTAGTTGTGGCCGTGCCAGTTTGGATTGTTGCATTTACCGAAAGTTTTGACATTCCATTCTTCCGTTTTATCGGGGTTATGCAGCCTGTGAGCCGCATTGAAATGGGATTTTCGCGTTACGTAGATCAATGTTTGTGTATTTATTTCTGTATCGACTGATACAACGCAGACGAGCTGATGCGGGTTCCCTCTGATGTTAATTATTTATCGTTCCAAAAAAAAGTGCCGGTTCCCCGGCACTTTCCTTGTGATCAGCTCATCTCATGTTGAGAGATGAAGTTCATGCAGTAATTTCTTTTACTAAAATTATGATTTTAAATCACCTTAATATTGAGTCTGGATTAACTTCATGTTACCATCAAAAATATATAATAATGATAAGTTTACGATTTAGGAATCCATATATCTGAGGCCTTCCTTTTTTCGGTTGTTACCTGTAACGGGCCAATTATTTATAAAAAAGGCTCTGGTTTCCCAGAGCCTTTTGGTGTTCAGCACACCAATCAGATTCACCGGACAGTGAACCTAATCGTGGTTTCTTTTTTTATTTTAACAATGTCATCTTCCTCGTAATTGTAGCACTATTACTTTGCAGCCTGTAAATGTACATGCCACTGGAAAGATTTGAAGCGTCAAAACTCACTGTGTTCGTACCTGCCTGCTGAACTCCATCTACCAATGTTGCAATTCGTCGCCCGGTAATCTCAAATACTTCAAGTTTTACGTTCTCATTTTGTGGTAGTGTAAAGGATATTTGAGTAGTTGGGTTAAATGGGTTTGGATAATTTTGGGAAAGTTCAATTGATGTTGGCAGCTGAGAAACCTGTTCTTCTGTATTTGTGGAAACGGCTGCCAGAATTCCAAGTTCAGAAATAGCAGTCCATCCGCTGGCCCAGTTTTCAAGGCCAAATGCACCCCGGTAATCAACTTCAGTGAAGAAATCATCATCTTCAGGTATGGGACGAACATTTTGAAATGCCGGACCTGAAGTATTAGGTAATGGATTTAATCCTCCGTCATTCGTTCGGCTGATGCCTTCGAGCTGCGGATCGGCAACTTCATTGAACTTGCCAGATGCCAACAACGCATCGCGTACAAAATCCTGGGGGATAAAATCTTCTGCATTGTTGCCGGCGCCAAAATTCCACCAGATATTGTTGGCAAGATCCAGCTCTCCATCATCGAGCCGCTGACGACTGTCCTGACCTGATTCCAGATCTTCAATGGTGATCCCGCGGCCGCCAAAATCAGTGAAGATGGAATTGTAATAGTAACCACCGGCATTATCCCGAAAGATGAGAGCATCATTATTGCGCGGGTCATCTGCTCCGCTTCCAATATAGGTGACATTGTAAATCAACGGAGTTGCATACGGCTGGCCATCTTCCGGGTCAGTTCCGCCATCGTGCTCCCCTGCCCGGTCGGCATCGGATCCCTGGATTGCAAACCAGAACTGGCCTTTCCCGCGGAATCCTTCATCGTAATCAAAGGAATCATCACCGGCAAACGCGGCCACCAGGTAACGGGTATTTACCGTTCCGCCAAACCATTCAAAACCATCATCAAAGTTGTTAAACACTTCTACATATTCAATAGTGGTGCCACGCCCTACACCGCCCATCGTCAACCCGTTGATCTCATTACCGGCACCAATTTCGGAGCCGCCATAGCGAATTGAAACGTATCGGAACACACCGGAATCATCATCGTCATCGCAATCCATGGTAACCCCGCACCCGTAGATTCCCCGGGTTTCTGTAGACGGAATCCCTTCAATCACCGTTTCACCGGGCTCTGAGTTCAGCGTGGTATTACCCAGGATGATCACTCCACCCCACAGACCATTGACATCCAGCGGTAGATTGCCATTGAGTTCATCGGCTTCAGCAGTAAAGATAATTGGCTGCGTAGATGTACCTTCAGCGAAGATCTTTCCACCACGCGCTACAATCAGTGCACTGGCTTCGGCACCGGTTCCGGGAAGGCCCTTAATCACAGTTCCCGGCTCGATGTTTAGTACCGCACCCTCTTCCACGAACACAAATCCATCCAGAAGATAGATTGTATCATTTGTCAGCGTTAGCGTCTCTCCCGGATTGATCGAAGCATCGTTCAAGGTTACTTCAGCCTGTGCAATTACCAAATTTGGTAACAGCAGCAAGAGAAATGTTAATATGGAAGCAATTTTGTATTTCATATTTGATTGGTTGGTTTTTTAGGGTTGATTTATGATTAGCTGTTTTTGGTTGAAGCATTATTTAAAAAGAGTAGCTGACTCCCAGCGATAGCGAACGACCCAGCTGGTAGCGCTGTACAAAAAAGTCATTACCTTTAAATTCATGCCCCTTTCTGAACTCTTCGTTCAGAATATTCTTGACAGATGCGTTTATTTTCATCTCACCAAAAATTCTCTGTTCTGCAATAAAATCCAGTTGATTTCTTGAGTACTCAAACACGTTTGGGGTACCACCCACGCTTACTTCCGACATTCTTGGCCCGAATACATTGTAGAACAGACTCATTACGGTGCCGATAGACGGGTTACTGTAGGTAATATCTGTATTCACTACATAAGGGGACTGTCCCTGTAGCGGTCGTTTACTGCCGGAGCCGGGATTAAGCGCCCGGATTAACTGTAGCTCATCGTCAGCTATGCTCACTTCGGAATGGACAAAGGTCAGGTTCAGCCCCACATCAAAGTTTTGGAAGATTCCTGAAAGCTGATCGAGTTGTTTACGTAATTCAAATTCAACTCCATAAACTCTTGCTTCACCAACATTTCTGAATTGGATTTCAGGATTGGAAGCTGCTGCGATTGGATTAAACACTTTTTCGATTGGCTTATCGAAATCTTTCATGAATAAACTGATGGCATACAGCTCACCCGGTCTTGGAAACCATTCGAATCTGAAGTCGTAGTTTTGAACCAGTGTTCGCTGAAGTGAAGGGTTGCCAACAACAATATTGGAATTCACAAAATCAAATGAAGCAAACGGAGCCATCTCCCTGAATGTAGGCCGGGCTAGCGTTTTCCCGTAAGCGAGTCTCAGATTGATGTTATCAAAAAGTTCATACACAATGCTGACTGATGGCAAAAGATCTTTTTCGTCAATTCTCCCTGCTGTAAGAGCTGTATCTGCACTGGCTACGTTAATTTCCGTCGTTTCCAATCTCACCCCGCCCGATACCCTTAAGCGGTCAAAAAGAGTCATTTCAGCCATTCCAAATGCAGCCTGAACGGTTTGATTTCCGGAATAACTGTTTCGGCGTTGGGTATTATCAATCAGATAATGATTAAAACGAAAGAAACTCTCGTTTGATCTCTCTTCATCAATTCCTAAGTTTTCAGGGGCGAAAAACTGATTTGGGTCCCCAGTGTAGTTAAATCTGTCTTGTGCGAGCTGAAATTCGCGATCGTTAAATTCACGTTCTTTTTCACTCAAGCTTCCACCAAATTTCACCCTTGTTCTTGTATTAGTGACATTGTCGAGTGGGATTTCTACAAATGCATCAAGCGATCGGTTTTCTTCCTGCAGATCCCTGAAATACCGGGTGGGCCTTGGGTAAATAGATGTACTGACCTGGTAGGTCGTATCAAAATCTCCATTCGAACGCTGCCGGGTCAGAACGTCATTTGTAAAGAACCGAAGATCTGGTTCATTCTGCTCTGTTGTTGATCTGTTGGCATTCCATTCAACACGGATTCCATTTCTCTCCCCAAAAAGCTGATGCTCTCCTTTTAGTTGAACCGAATTCAGTGATCGTTCAGTATATTTCAGTACACGGGTCTCAAATATTCCGTCCTCAGGCAAATCCCGTGTAAACGGACCTGATAAGAATCTTGCTGACGATTCTACATTTTTGCTGTACATATAGTTGACCCCAACTTTATGATTTCTCAGCGGGCTGTATGCCAGATTGACCATTCCGCCCCACAACACCTCCTCTTTTCCATACTGATCGTTTAAAAGAAATTGATTGGAAAGTCCTTCTGTTGTTGCTGCATTACTCGTGAGCTGATACCGGGCTGATTCCCCATCCGTATAGCCAGATATATCTTTTGACTGGCTGAAGGCAGCCATGATACCAAGTGGTTTTCCAAACAGATCGAATTGATTTCCTGCCGACGCAGAAAAACTTTGATCAAATGGGGCCTTTATCTCTCTTGGTGCCATCACTGAGCTAAATGATTTGGTTAAGCGATCCAGCTCAAGGGCGTTTTCTTCATTGGTAAAAGATGAAGATAAAGGTGGAATATTATTGGCGCTTAAAACAGCTTCGGGTATCTGTCTGTTCGATCCCGGGTTCCCAAATATCCCGGTTCGTCCGCCATCATATAAAAGCATATCGCCTCCTGCCCCAACTGCTGTGTTGAACCCGCTTGAAGCAGATAATTTTATCTCAAATCTGTCAGGATAATCTTTCGTCTGAATGTTTACAGATCCACCTGTAAAATCTCCCGGCAGATCTGGTGTGAAAGATTTAGTTGTGGTGATATTTTCCAGGAGAGAAGATGGAAACAAGTCAAATGGAACAGCATTTTTATCAGGATCGGATGATGGAATCTTAGAGCCGTTCATGTTGGTATTCATGTAACGGTCGCCAAGCCCGCGAACGTAAACATACTTGCCATCCAATACACTTGCTCCGGAGACTTTTTCCATGGCGTCTGCAGCGTTCGAACTACCAGAGCGACTGATATGCTCTGCACTGATTGCGTTACTGACAACCATAGATTTTTGTCTCAACGACAAAAGCGAAGCCTCATTATTTCGCATGACTCTGGCAGAAACTATCACTTCATCCATTTCGGAAGTGGCTTGCTGCAGATCTACTTCAAGCCGTAATGTTTGTCCGCTCTCAACTTCAACATCAGTTATCACCTTGGTTGCATATGAAACATAACTGACTCGAAGCGTATACAGACCCGGTTCCACGTTCCCTATAGAGAAGTAACCATCCAGGTCCGTTACTGCACCCTGTTCAGTTTCCTCCACATATATCGTGGCACTAAGTAAAGGTTCACCGGTGCTGCTATCAACTACTCTGCCAACAATCCGTACACCGTCTGATAGTGTTGGTTGTGCGTAAAGATCTGTCGTATCAACTAAACTTACAGCAGAAAGGAGTGCTGCAAGAATGATTGTAAATTGAATTCGTGTTTTCACTGTCCTTTTTTTTGTCAGTTAATGATGTGCTGGACAGCAAGTTACACGGGCAATGTTTCAACACTATTACCGGCTTGTTAACAAATTGTTCTCTTAATGTGTTCTTAATGTAACCTTCACTTAGAGGGCTTTGGAAAACCGTGCTTTCGTCAAATTTCGGCGTTATCGTGGAATCGAAATCCTCACGTATTGTATATACGCTCCGGTTCCGATTCCACTCTGGTCTTGAACTATGACAAAATCCCTGGTTTTGCAAAACCCTCACTTACTCTATTTTTTCTGTATTGAACGTGAGTATTATTGCTGCTCTAAGTGTATGGCGGACAGAAAAAAAGGCTGAATTCTATATGAATTCAGCCTACGTTGAGTATTCTTAAGTAATAAAAGTGTTACACGTCTTCTTTAGTCTGTTCCTTTTTTTTATCCTGTGGTTCTTCAGGCTGTTCTTTCACAGATTCAGATTCACTTTTCTCTTCCTCTTTTTCCGACATCAGATCGAGCTGTTCAGGTCCGTTGCTCTTATCCTTTTTTTCTTTTTCTTCGGAACTCGAGCCATTTGTAACTGCTTTTTTCGAAGTGTCATTCGTTTCAAAAATTCCTTCCGGATAATTTCCTGTGGGACGGTCGCCTAACAGGTCTCGGATATCGTGATGGTTGATCACCTCTTTATCCAGCAGGGTTTCAGCCATTTTCTCCAGTTTATCCTGGTGATCTTTCAGCAGATCAAATGTTCGTTTATAATTAGTTTTTATGATCTCCTGAATGGCCATATCAATTCTCTGGGCCGTTTTTTCAGAGTACTTTTTGTTAAATCCATAACTATTATTCGGATTATTGGAATCTTTAAGTGAAAGGTATCCCAGCTCTTCACTCATTCCATATTCTGCCACCATTGCAAATGCCATAGTGGTAATCCGTTCAAGATCATTCTGAGCACCGGTAGAAATCTTACCAAAGATAATCTCTTCAGCCACACGGCCGCCAAGCAGTGCGCAAATTTTATCGTTTAGTTCTTCAGTAGTCATCAGGAACCGGTCTTCAAGTGGTGTTTGCAGCGTATAGCCTAAAGCAGCAAGCCCACGCGGCACAATACTCACTTTTAGTACCGTATCGGTATGTTCCAGATACCAGCCCACAATTGCATGACCCGCCTCGTGATACGCAACAATTTTACGTTCGTTTGGATTGATCAGTTTATTCTTTTTCTCTAAACCAGCCACAACCCGTTCAATAGAATCCTGGAAATCAACCATTTCCACGGCTTTCTTATTTCGTCTTGCAGCCATTAATGCTGCCTCGTTACACAGGTTTGCAAGTTCAGCCCCTGCGAATCCCGGAGTTTGTGATGCGAGTACTTTTAAATCGATATCATCTGAAAGCTTCAGCTTTTCAACATGGACTTCCAGTACCTGCATCCGTCCTTTCAGATCGGGTTTATCGATCAGAATTTGCCGGTCAAAACGTCCCGGGCGCAAAAGTGCGGAGTCGAGAACGTCCGGGCGGTTTGTTGCCGCCATAATGATTACACCATTATCGGAGTTAAAACCGTCCATCTCACTCAATAGCTGATTGAGCGTATTTTCACGTTCATCATTAGAGTTCATCTGCATACCACTTCCCCGCGATCGCCCGATTGAATCAATCTCATCAATGAATACAATACACGGAGCTTTTTCCTTGGCCTGTTTAAACAGATCACGTACACGGGCAGCACCAACACCTACAAACATCTCAACAAAATCGGACCCACTGAGTGAGAAAAACGGCACATCGGCTTCACCCGCTGTCGCTTTGGCAAGCAGTGTTTTACCTGTTCCCGGAGGGCCGACAAGCAGCACACCTTTGGGAAGGCTGCCGCCAAGATTTGTAAATTTCTTAGGATTGCTCAAAAATTCGACAACCTCTTCGACTTCTGCCTTTGCTTCTTCGAGTCCGGCAACATCCTGGAAAGAAACTTTGCTCTCGGTCTGTTTGTCGTAAAGAGAGGCTTTATTTTTGCCAATATTTAGAACCTGCTGCCCCGGATTCATTCGCTTGAAGATAAAAATCCAGAAGGCAATAATAAGCGCTATAGGAATCAGCCAGATAAAGATTCCGCTCCACCAGTTCTCTTCGACTCTCACGTCATACACTACGTTATATTCATCAAACATAGCCCTGACTTCATCACCCTCAAGCATTGTGGTGGTAAATTTAGGTCCGGAGGGTTCAGATGAACGCCACCTGCTTTCTTCCTGCTCAGGGCGTTCAACTATTCCTTCTTCAATAGCTTTTTCAGAGTATTCCCCTTCAATCTCTGTGTTGTTAATAATCAGGATTTCCTGTACATACCCCTCCTGAACATACTCCAGGAACTCACTATATTTTATTCTTTCAGAGCTGTCACCGGGAGCAACAAGAAAATTAAATCCAATTAAAACGAGAAACAGAACAACGTAGATCCAGATTGGAAAACGAGGTGCTTTCTTTTTTTCGTTTTTGTTTGAACCGGAGTTAGAAGAATTTTTGGATGTCTGTTTTTTAGTCATTTAACTTTTTTGAATATCTTAGCAACCCTAAAGATAGTGTTTTTTCTGCAGAATTATACATTATCAGAATGGGTTCTGAAGATTTTTTCACGGAAATAAAGTTTTTCGAAAGTTGCTATAGTCAACGATTGTAATCCGTTTGGTGAGGATACACCGGTCTGGAAGTGCTTAGAAAGTATAACACAGTGGGTAAACTGAAAGGATAACGGTTATAAGCATTGATTATGTTTCAAAAAGATCAAATTTTATGGTCTCTTCTTCCCCGGTATTGATCACAAACTGTTTTTCGCGTCCCACAATTTTACCAATAACAGCAAAATCCTCAAATTCTGTTTTTAGCTTTTCAACATCTTCTTCTTTGAGTGTAAATAGCATCTCAAAATCTTCGCCGCCATAAAATGCGTATTTATCAACATCTTCCTGCATCTCATCGGCTACATTCCGAACCTCAAAAGAAATGGGAACAGCCGGTGAATACATTTGAACCCCCATATTGGAACTTCTGGCTATATTTTGAAGGTCATTAACAACACCTTTCGTGACATCCGTCATGCTTGTAGGACGAATACCTGTGTTTTTAAAACTTTCGATCAGATCAAACCGCGCTTTAGGCACCAGCTGGCGCTGAACAACAAACTCATATTTTTCAAGATCAGGTTGAAAATGGTCACTGCCGCTCTCTTGCCATGTTTTTTTTTCTCTTAGTAAAATTCTCAGACCAGCCATCGCTGCGCCCAGTTCACCAGTCACGCATATAATGTTATCTTCTTCAGCATCAGACCGTTTTACAGCAGATCCTTTTTCCACTTCGCCGGTAACAGAAACAGAAACGACTAATATTTGATGAGATGCAGTTGTATCACCACCCGTGATCTGTACCCCATAGTCTTTACATGCTGCATCAATTCCTTCGTAAAGCTGTTCCATCATCTGTACCGAATACCGATTGGGAACAGCGAGATTTATATTTATTGTTTTTGGCTGACCATTCATCGCATAAATATCACTTACAGCAGCCGTAACAATTTTATATCCTAAATGTTTGAATGGAGTGTAGGTCAGATCAAAATGAACCCCTTCTAAAAAGATTTCCGAAGACGTTGTGATTTGGCAGCCTTCCTGAACATTGAAGAGTGAAGCATCATCCCCCATTCCGAGTTCTGTTTCCTTTGAAACTGATCCGGTGAATTTTGAGAGTCGTTCAACAAATCGGGCAAAACCGATCTCCTGAATTGTTTTAAAATCGTTTTTTTTCATGAATGGGATTTTAATAAAATAAAAAAAGGCATTTACACAAAGTGTAGACGCCTTTTGATCGTTTGAAAAAGATTCCCGGTTAAAACCGGGAATCGATAATTTTTGATTCGTATCAGACTAAATTTCGCGAAGTGTTGAATAGTTGATACGCAGTGTTCCTGCATGCCTGAGTTCCTGCTGAACATCGGTTACGATGCCAAATTCGGAGTCTGCATCTACGCGAAGAGAAACAATGAGCCTGGGCTCGTCCATCAGTTTATCATACATGATATTACGGATCGACCCCATATCATCTATCAGGGTATCATCAATCTGAACGCGGGTTTCACCAAGTTGTCCGCCACCAAGGCGTTGCGGGCCGATATAAATATAGCTAACGAGCCTTTTCTGCTCGATCTTCTCTATATTTTCAGCCGAGGTATACTCAATCTGTACCTGCAGTTCAACCTCACGAAGTACCGTTGTAACCATGAAGAAAATAAGCAACATGAATACAACATCCGGCATCGCAGAGGTTGGCACCCCCTGTTTCGTTTTCGCCTGCTTCTTTTTAAATCTACTCATAAGTTAGCCCTCATCCGGTTCAGCGATTGATATTCGTCGGGGATACATGTCCCGAATCTCGTCCTGTTGAACACTGTCATCCTCAAGTGCCGAGTATGGAACACCAAAACGATTCTGAGAGGCGACATTCCGCAATTCTGCGTACGCCCCCATCACTTCATCGAGCATATCGATATAAACGTTATACGGTGTTCGCCTGTCGGTTTTGATGGATACGATCGCATCATCCGGTGATTCTGACAAGTTTGGATCGTTCGTTGGATTGTCAACAAAATCCATGACCCTTTGCCTGATTTCAGATATTGCGGCAGGTTCTTCATCGAGAAGCACCATTCCCTGAGCATTCACAAGAATGTTCAGGAGGTTTCTTTCACGAACCGGTGGCGGCTCAATATCATCCGGAATCGGAGGTAATGTCATTCCGATACCGGCGTCCACATCAATGGTTGTTACCACAAGGAAGAATATCAAAAGCAAAAATGCGATATCCGCCAGTGATGAACCATTGATTTCCGGTTCTTCTCTACGTTGTTGTTTATTGAGCATCGCTTAGAGATTAAATGTTCTTCTTGTACTTGATATCACGATAGCCAGAGCCATAAGCGACATCATGATCACAAGAGTGAGCATAGCCGCTCTGTCGACGCTGTTTAAAATTGCGTAACAGATACCAAATATCGCAAGCGGTACAATCATCACGCTCACCTTTTTAAGGCTTGCGCGTCCCTGTGCTACGTTGCGTATGCCTGCAGCCAGTGCTAATATCGCACCGATTGCAATCAATCCCAATCCAAGTCCAATTGCTATTGTTTCAACCATAAGTTATACCTGTTGGTGTGGTTAAATTGAGATTATAATTACACTTCGTCTTCGTCAGATACCTGATCATCTTTAACTACAACAATTGGCTTGCCTTCTTTCATTAAAATAATGGAATCGATCAGCGTAATGGAGCTCTCTTCCATATCTGCAATTATTCGATCGATCTTAGACACGCAGTAGTTATAACCAATCTGCAGAATAATACCTGCGAGAAGACCGGCTGCTGTTGTCAAAAGTGCAATTTTAATACCACGTGCAACAAGACTTGGTGAGATATCAGCTGCTGCTTCAATAGCGTCAAACGCCTCAATCATACCTACAACAGTTCCAAGGAATCCAAGCAGAGGGGCGATCGCAATAAAAAGCGCAAGCCACACAAGTCCTCGTTCAAGGAAGCTCATCTCAATGGAGCCGTAGGTTGTAATTGCTTTTTCCGCGGCTTCAACTCCTTCATCAGCGCGCATAAGTCCGGCCTGAAATACAGAAGCGATTGGACCTCTTGTTTGTGCGCAAAGTTCCTGGGCTGCCGGAATCCCACCGTCTTGAAGAGCTTGCTGAACATCGAGAATAAATTTTCTTGTGTTAATATCAGCAAGATTGAGAGTGATTACTCTCTCGAGAAAAATTGCAAGGCCCAAAATGAGAGCGATCAGCACAGGCCACATCCACTCCTCACCTTCGTTGAATTTTTCTACTAAGACGTTAAAGAAGCCAGCATCAGTTCCTGCCTGTAGGAAAAAATATCCGAGATCCGCTCCCATTTGAAGAACAGACTGAGCTAAAAGTGAAGTCATAAGATTACTCCGCGTTATGTTTTGGTTTTGGGCTTAATTTAAAGCAAAATGATAGATCATTTGAAACTAAATGTCAAAACGTAGTATGGGTTTTAACAATATTATATTGATCTAATCATTCGCATATCAATGATTTAAAATGAGATTTATTAACCAGCTGAGAATTTTAGAAAAACTGAAGTGTAATTTTAACAATTATATTCCGGCTCATCTGCAATTCATTGCGAGATTGAGCCACAATACTCCGAAACCTTTCTATACATTAAGCTTCAGCAGTTAATAAAGCTTGGCTACAATATATTAGAACACAGCACTAACTACCAAACGTAATGTTTGAATTATTTGATTTTGTGCTGTAGTCCTTCCATTGTACTGCAAAGATAACCGAACGAGTGATGTTGCGCGGTAATCACTGTTTAAACTCCATACGATATTTGTACCCGTTCCAATGCCGTCTGTTAATTCAAATTCCGCTTGTCCGGCTGCCGGCCCGTCGATTATAGTGCGCCTCAGTTGCAGCCGCAGCCGGTTTTGAATTCTATTGAAGAGAAAAAGCTGTGTGCGGTTCTCTACTGAAATAGTTCGTGCTGATGCATCACCACCCGGGGCACGGTTCCGCTTAAAGCCATAGAGTGTCCTGAATTCGGTTTGTGCGGAACGATTAATAAATAAACTGAAACCCGGTTCTGCCTCAAAACCTGAGATATTAAAGTTTCGGGATGAAAAGCGTGAGTTTTGATTTTCACTTTCGAGCATACGAAATTGTGACAACAGTCGCAGTGGCCTGCTTACCTGCAATTCTCCTTCAAACAGCATTTCACGATTTTTTGCAGTCTGTACTCCTGCTGCGCGCTGAAACAGACTGTTTGATTGATTGTAGGACATCGAAGCTTCTGCTGTGCGTTCTTCACTTCTCCAGCTTAGCCGCTGCCGAAAAAATTGCTGACCGTTAATGGAAGTTTCTTCATCGAGCAGGACAGATCGGTTCAGAAAATAAACTTTCCGGAGCTCTTCTTCCCGGCTGGTTTCCCTGATTTCAAATAACGACCGAAGTACAAGATGCTCAAGTGCTCCCGTATCTCTTCCCCGCAAGTGTGCGATCATCTCGCCGATCCGAAACTCATTTCTTGCCCTTAACGTTACATCGATCACGGGAAGAAGTTCATCGGATGGCACAAACTGCCGAATGTATGTCCCCTCATTGGGTGTGACCTCCGGAAAGAATTCATCAACCTGCCGAACCCCGTCTTCATTCAGGTCAATCCAGACATACTGGCCAAGTTCAGGCCCTACTTCGATATACGTTTCCTGCAGAAGTGCTCTGCGCTCGGTGTTGGCTTCGTAAAATAGCTCTCCGTCCGCCAGATTATTCAGCAATGAGTAATTCGTTGCTGAACGCATGAGTACTCCCCGGCTTCTTGGCGCGGCACTCTCCTGCTGAAATTCATTTTCAAACGTTTTTTGACGAAACTGCACGCTATTTTCAGTTCTGAAACTGTCTGATGGTCTGTATTCCATCCGAAATCGCTGTGAACGGCTCACAGATTCATCCGCAAGTTGATTATCCAACGGACGCCGGTTCCTTCGATATCCAAGCCCCCCTTCCAGCATTAATGAAGAAAGTTGAAGCTGCAGGCCGGGATTGAGATCGTAAAACTGGAGTGATTCTGAGAGCAGATCCCCATCAAGTGTACGCTGATCCCGGTTTTCAGCCTCCCAGTGAAAAAACGGAGTTACTGTCGATTGGTTCACAGAAAAATCCTGACGGATCGTACCCCGGTTTCTCAGCCAGTCCCCCCTGCGGTTAAGGATTTCATCCCGGCTGTTTACATAACTTGCCGTGGTGAAAATTTGTGGTACTCCCGATTCCTGCAGCTGAAGTTCACCTTCTGCCCGCCTGCCCTCGAACCTGTTGCGCTGAAGCTCTCCAGCGTTTAATCGAAGACGTGAACCGGTATCCCTGGTCAGGCCGGCATAGATCGTTGTTTCGCGCTCCTGATCGCCATCCTCTTCTCGCTGGATATTCCAGCGGCGATCAAACTCAATAACCCGGGGACGATCAAAAAACTCAAACTGTTCGCCGATGTAGTTCTGTTCGATTCCGGCATCAAATGTGCCCATTCGCGATTCAATGCCGGCTATCGAAAGTTCGCCGTTCACTGCATGATCCACGTTTCCGCTGCCGGTTTCTGAGAAACGGTTCGGATCGAACTCACTTATGGCCCATTCCCCGCTCAGCTGAATATGCTCACTTAATTGAAAAGATGAGTTCAGCGACACCATCTGGTGACTCTTCGGGGCCTGCAGCCTGATTACCGGCTCATATCTTCCCTGTCCCGGTCCGGCCCACTCATATAAAATACCATTCACCGCACCACCCACTCTTCGATATGATCCATTTCCTTCGCCAAGATTTGAGAATCGCACCCTGTATACGCCTCGCGGATCCCCGGGCAGATGCCTGAAAATTTCGTACACTTCCCCATTATATACTGTATCAACCCTTGCGTATTGCAAATACTGAGCGTCTTCCCGGAATCCAACGGAATCAGCCCCGCTTACAAAAAGCTCATCCTGATCATCTCCAAGATTTCTGAGCCTGTCGATATCTTCATCAGAAAGATTCAACTGTGTTGCCGGGTTCTTGTTATCCGCCTCACGAATGTAAGTCGCCCCAACCGACAATCTTCCCCCAGCCAGGTTATCTTCGCTGCCGCGTGCTGTAAACAGAGTGCGCGTAAAATTTTGAGTGATATATTGAAACTCCACTACAATTCGGGTTTCATCCGTCACCACCAGGTTGTTTGTGAACGTAATTTCACCCAGGCTATAATCGATAATATATTCATTTTCAGCACCCCGGTTTACTTCATTGCCGTCGATATAAACTGTTTCTGAACCTGCAATCACAATAATAAATGCCTCGTTCTCTGCGCCAGATAACCGGTACGGCCCCTGCACACCTTCGAGACCATTGAACCGCTGTGTTCGAAACTGCCCTCTTGCAACCGAAGCTCCGCCACCAAAATCACCGACAGGCGTGGTGCCGGATCCTACCGCACCCTGTACTCTCCGATTGATGCGTGCAAACCGGCTTTGATCGTACCGAATATCCACATCACCCAGTTCAAGTTCTCCAACGGGAGCCTGAAGCTGGATGTACACCCTGTCGAACTCACGAATAGTTTGAGTCGTGCCATCCGGCTGAATGGGGGTCGACCGATCCGTGAGAGATGCCAGGATCGTAATTTCGTCCGTGATGTTTCCACTCAGATCGAGCCGTAAGCCGCTGTCCAGTGCTAAATCCTGCCGGTTTCCAACGGTAAAACCCCGGGTTAAGCTGCCACTTTGTGACAGATCGGCCTCTCCAAACAAATCATCGCCGGTAAGAATCTGGCGCCTGACAGGTTCATCGATTCCGGTCATACCCTGAAGTGTATCATCAATCACCTGAAATTCTCTGAGACGGAAACTCTGAGTAATATCAAACAGTGGTTTTTCATAGGTGATTGCGACCTCTGTGTATTCCAAAAAAATCTCTTCAGGGATGTGAAATGATATCATTCCGCTATGCGGATCAAACGTCCACCAATCAGAGTTGATTTCCAGGTCATCCGACATTACCTCCACGGTTTCCCAATCGATCAGAAATCCGAGAAAAAAAGTTGTATCACTATCAGCGAGAGTTACCTCTAAGGTGTCCAGATCTGCGCTCTGAGAGTACGACGGTGCTGCAGCCTGCGTGAGCATCACCACAAGTAGGATAAGCAGTTTTATGTAGCTGGATATCGGGATAAAGAAACCTGTTTTGCGCTTGAACGAGGAGCTCCAATGTAAGAATCCCTGCTGATTTTTTATATATCCGCCACTTGTGAATTAACGGAGCAATCTGATCTGAATAATTCTGCGTATCCCGATATCAGAGTTTGATACCATGCTAAACTTTCTGATTCCTCAGAATAAAACCGACCGCTATTAGAAAGATAAGAGATCCCCAAAACATCCACTCTCTCTCGTTCAAGACTGGCAATACTTCTGCAGGAGATGAATAAATCGAATAAAATAGGTTTGAGGATCGGGTAGCTGCAGGCTGGAAAGGAGAGTCTGAAACTCCGGAAACAAAGATCTCAGTAGAAACCTGTTTAGTTTTGGGAGGCAGGCATGAGCGATCATCACACACCTGGTAAAGAACTTCGATCGTTACGTTTTGTATACCTCTGCTGGTGGTATCGAACGCTACGGGGAGCCTAAACACTGCACGTTCGGAGTGCCAGCCAAGTTCTGCGTTAAAATTGGGATCCAGGACAATCTTAGGTTCTGTTTCTTCGATGTCTCCCGCCAGGAACAGGTGATCTTCTACAGATGAGAACGTAGTTGGATAAGGCCCCGCATCTGGATCGTTTTTTGCAGAATAGAGGTGCCAGTCTCCATCAATAGTGGCCGTAACAGAGATCGTAAAGATTTCCCCGGCCTGAACCTCATCGGGAATATCTGAAATTTCATATGAAACAGGGTCAAGTAACTGGGCCTGTGCTGATAAGACGAACATCAGCAGTAAAAAAAGGGGCAGGAACAATTTGCAGAAATTAACCATAAGTTTACTGAAGAGGTACGGATATGTACTGATTCTGAGATTTACTTAACACCTCATCAAGGCACTTTAGTACAATAGAATCAGAGTTCGGCAATAATGTACTGAATAAGTTGAGTTTAGGGAATTCACCAAGGTGATCAGAAACCTGATTTATCAAATAGGATTTATAATCTTGATTTCAGAGATCATTTCCCTGAATTGATAGGTTTCGCAAACAAAAAAGGCTGCTCAAAGAGCAGCCTTTTTTGAATACAAAGCTGGAAGCTGAATGATCAGGCTTCGTCTTCATCGGCTTTAACTACCCAAATTTTGATCTTTGGATTGAGATCGCCAAGAAGATCAATCGTAGCCGTGTATTCACCCAGAGATTTGATATCCTGATCGATGGAGATTTTACGTCTGTCGATCAAAATATCTCTTTCTTCAAGAGCATCAGCTACATCAATATTTGTAACAGTTCCGTGAATTTTGTCGTCTTCTCCCACGGATGCAGGAATAGTAATGGATGTGGTTTCCAGTTTCTGAGCGAGTTCTTTCGCTTTTTCAACCGTGAGTTCAGCACGAAGTTCAGCTTCTCGCTGAAGTGCTTCATACTCTTTTACAGCGCCTGCTGTAGCCATTACAGCCTTGCCCTGCGGGATCAGAAAATTACGTCCGTAACCCGGCTTCACGTCAACCAGATCACCGGCTGAACCGAGTTTATCAACATCATCTTTTAATATCAGTTTCATTCGATTGCTCCGGTTTATCTTAGATTTTCAGTTACATAAGGAATAAGTGCCATAAATCGGGCTCTTTTAACAGCTGTTGAAAACTGACGCTGATGGCGTGCACTATTGCCGGTTACACGACGAGGTAAAATTTTGCCTTGGTCGTTTATAAATCGAAGCAGAGTTTCGGTGTCTTTGTAATCGATGTACTCGATTCCTGCTTTTGTAAATTTACACTCTTTTGTTTTTAAGTGTCCTTTTTTCGGATGGGATGGATTATTAATCATAGTAGTGGGGTTTATTAATTATCGTCAGTGTTTTCTTCCTCTTCGAGATCTTCAAATATGACCGGCAGATCTCCTTTTTTCTTGAGATCGTAGTGGCGCTTCATTTTTGCATCATATTTGAGCGTCAGGTAACGCATGATGTCATCATGGATTCTCATGTTTCTCTCTACAGGTTCAATGGCTGTTTTAGGTGCATTGAAATAGAGGTTCACATAATAGCCGGAGTTTTTCTTCTCAATCGGATAGGCAAGCTGTTTTACTCCCCACTCATCGGTATCAACTACGTCTCCGCCGTTGTCTTCAATCAGTTTCTGAACGTGATCAACAAGTTCTTTAAATTTTTCGTCATCCAGAACCGGGTTCAGGATGTACGTCATTTCATAAAATTCTTTTTTCATCTGAATTTTTCTTTGGTTGTATTCCATTATTGGAAACAGTCACCGATCTATCGCCGGCAACAGAGCCTGTAAAGATAAGCAAGGCTATTCATTAAAACAACGTGAAGCTCCTCTACTTTTTACGAAAAACCTCAGTTGGATTGTTGAATATTAATTATCAAAGTTCCAAGGCAAAATTCGACGAAACACCCCTCCTAAACTCCCCTTGTTAGAGGCTGTGAGGAAATTGTTTTCCAAAAAATTGCACTTAAAAAACTAAGATTTCTGCCATTTTCACAGCTCGCAGACTTTCTGACCCACCCCCGTCCCCTCCCTATCGCGCCCTGACGGGACTTGATAGGGAGGGGAGCTTCAATACAAGCTTTCATACCTTAAAAAATAATGAATGCCTACAAATGAGAGGGTAAATTCTCACACAGCCTCATTAGCGGAGACTTCTACTTGGATACTTCAAGTAGATTATTCATCGAAATGAGGCTACTGTATTCTAACTTTAGATCGTGTAGTAAGATGAGATCAGCTCGATCAACCCGGAAAACGGAAGAACCGGTTCTACACCATAATAGACCGTAAGGATTGCAAGAAATGCCAGTGTAGATGTAAAGAGCATACTTGGCGTTTTGAGTTTGAACTCTTTGTGCGCCTCTTTAAAGTACAGATAAACCATTACGCGAAGGTAGTAGTAAACACTCGCTGCGCTTGCAAGTACCCCGATAATTGCCAGGGGGATCAATCCTGCGTTCACTGCTGCTGCAAATACATAATATTTACCGATAAAACCTACAAACGGAGGAATACCCGCAAGTGAGAACAGAAAGATGGAGAGCATCACACCCATAACAGGCATTTTAAAACCGAGCCCTGCATAGCTTTCAATACTTGTGAAATCAATACCGCGGTTTCTCTCGTAAAAGGCGATCACTCCGAATGCTCCTACGTTCATCAGGGTATAGGCAAAGAGATAGTATAAGACTCCGGAGTATCCCTCTGCTGTACCAGCTGCAAGGCCGACCAATAAATAACCGGCATGGGCGATACTTGAATAGGCGAGCATCCGCTTTACGTTATCCTGAACAAGTGCGATAAGGTTTCCGATGATCATTGTCAGGATTGCAATCACCTGAATTACATTGGTCCAGTCTCCGCCCTCAGCACCCGGAAGCATTCGCGTCATTATCAGAATAAATGCCACAAAAGTTGCTGATTTTGCAGCTGTTGCCATAAAGGCGGTTAATGTTGTAGGAGTACCTTCGTATACATCAGGGGTCCACATGTGAAAGGGAACAGCGCCAAGCTTAAAGAATATCCCCACAAGTAAGAGTCCGGAACCACCAAGAAGCAGCAAAGACGGCTCGGCAGCAGCGGCAATTTCATTAAAGTTTGTGTGCCCGGTCGCCCCGTAAATCAGCGCAATACCGTAGAGCAAAAATCCTGTTGCAAAAGCACCTAATAAAAAATATTTGAGTGCAGCCTCTGCTCCTGTTTTTTCCTCAGATATCAGGCCGGCCAGCACAAAAAGACAGATAGACATTGTTTCCAATCCCAGGAAAAATGAGATCAAGTCGTTCGAAGTTGCAAGTGCAAGCATTCCTACCGTTGCAAAAAGGATCATTGCATATACACTTCCGTCGTGCAGATGAAGTTCATTGAGATAATCCCTGGATATCATCACACAAAAAAGAGTACCGGCAAGCACTACTGCAGACCCAAAAGAACCTACCCCGCCGTATACAATCATCCCTGAAAATGCCACTCCGGTCTCCCCGAACATTGCTGGAAAGACAGCCACAAGCGCAGCAAAAATACCAGCAATTGAGAGTGCATACACCGTATCAGCACTCTTTTTATACGCATCTAACAAGAGTGCTAAAAGCCCGGTTACAGCAATGATAATACCGGGTAAAAAAGCCAATAAATCGTGGGTATAGTTCATACTAAAACGTTTTGTAAATCGCGTCTATCGCTTTTGCAAGTTTAATATCTTTGCCTGTTACTTTATCACCGGCGTCGTGAGTGGCAAGACTGATCTGAACCGTGTTGTAAACATTAAACAGTTCCGGGTGATGCCCCTGATCTTCTGCATCGAATCCAACCCTGACAATGAATGAGAGAGCTGTTTTGAAATCCTCGAATGAAAATTCCCGGTGAATTTTATCATCCGTAAAATTCCAGTCGTTCAGATTTTTGAGTTCCGTCTGAATCTCTTTTTCGGTAAGTGGTTTCATAATAGATCAGTCTCCTAAAACGATTTGTTTATCTGTTTGAGATTGATTGTCAAGCCCATATACTCTTGCTGTCCAATCGGGCAGTTCATCACGGTTCACTTGTTCAAGAACAGCGATGCTTTTGTCCTCTGTTACCGAGATAAAATTATCAACCCAACCTTCTGAATAGACCGTGAAGTCTACCGGACGAATTCCAATCCAAATCATGAAAATGACAAGAGGTACAAGCAGGGATATCTCCCTGGCATTCAGATCGATCATTTTTCGGTTCTCTTCTTTATCGATCTCGCCAAACATCACCCGCTGATACATCCATAGCATATATACTGCTGCAAGAACAACACCTGTTGCAGCCAATACCGCAAAAGTTATATTGCCGTAGAGTTCTGAATTAAATGATCCGATCAGGATAAAAAATTCGCCTATAAATCCATTCAGTCCCGGGAGGCCGATTGAAGCGAGCGTAGCGATCATAAACATCACTGCAAGAACGGGTACAGATTTGGCAATACCGCCAAAATCATCAATCATTCGGGTATGCCGCCGGTCGTAAATCATCCCAACAATCAGGAAAAGTGCTCCTGTGGACAGGCCGTGATTTACCATTTGAATAATTGCTCCCTGAACTGCAATTGTATTGAATGCAAATATTCCAAGTACCACAAAACCAAGGTGGCTTACAGATGAGTATGCTACAAGTTTTTTAACGTCTTTCTGAACCATGGCGACCAGTGCTCCGTAAATAATGCCGATCACAGCGAGCCCGGCGAGCCAGGGAGCAAATTCCATAAATGCATTGGGGAAAACAGGCATGCAAATTCTGAGGAGTCCGTAAGTACCGAGTTTAAGCATGATCGCCGCAAGTACAACAGATCCTGCTGTGGGAGCTTCGGTGTGCGCATACGGGAGCCAGGTGTGGAATGGGAAAAGCGGTACTTTAATACAAAATGCGAGTGCAAAAGCGAGGAACATGTAGGTCTGTTCTACCAGTCCGATCGTAAATTCAGGACTTGAAATAAACCGCCAGTCGGCTGTAAAGCTGTACGTGCCTGTTGCCTCTCCTGCCGTGAAACCGAGATAAAGAAGCGCCACGAGCATGATCAGTGAACCAACAAGCGTATAGATAAAGAATTTAATTGTCGCCTGAATTCTATCGGCCCCACCCCAAATACCAATCAGGAAGTACATGGGGATCAGGGAGAGTTCAAAAAATACGTAGAATACTACAAGATCAAGTGAGGCAAAGGTACCGAGTGATGCCGTCTGCAAAATCAGCAGCATCGCATAATATCCTTTCAGACTTTTTGATACCGATTCCCAGGAGGAAAGAATAACAATCGGCCCCATCAGCGTAGTTAGCATGAAGAGCAAAAGGCTAAGGCCGTCGAGACCTACAAGGTATTTCACATCCATTGTGCTCAAAATCGCAGAACCTTCCGTGACATATTGCGGAACGGCAGAATTTGCAATATCAAAATTCAGCAGAAGCGGAATAGACAACAGAAATGTAGCCGATGTTGCCAGCAACGCAGTCCATTTTACAGCCGTGTCATCTCTGAGCAACAGAACCGCAAGCACACTAAGAAGCGGCAGGTAAATAACTAAGTTTAGAAGAAACTCCATAATCTATTTTTGCGCGATTAAAACAGTAACATTGACATTACAAGGATTACGCCGAGTATAAGGGCGAATGCGTAACTGCTGGTTACCCCGGTTTGGATATAACGAGTGAGGCTGCCTACGAGGCGAACCGTTCCTGCTACGGCATTTACAAATCCGTCCACAATCTTAATGTCGAATACAGCCAGCACACGATCTGAAAATTTCACGGTTGGCCGGACAATGACTGCTTCGTAGAACTCATCAAAATTATACTTCTCTTTCCAAACCACGTAAAGGGAACCAAACTTGGTTGCAATTTTTTCATCAGAAGCCAGCTGCTGGTTATTCCCATACATTCTGAAAGCTGTATACACTCCGCCGACGGCTACAAGAATGGAAAGCATCATCAACCCCCACTCTGCCGGCACGGAAAGTGTAAGTGCAATATCTGCTGCGATTGGTTCCAGCCAGCCCTGCAGCCAGTTGATATTCACATATTCACCTGTAAAGGTTTTCCCGATAAAATTCGGTATCCCCATAAATCCACCGACAATGGAAAGCCCGGCGAGTGTCCAGAGCGGAATGGTCATTGTTTTGGGGCTTTCATGCAGATATTTTTCAGAACCTTCAGCCTCTTTAAATAGCTGTGAGAGTTTAAAGCTGCCATGGAACGTGGTAAGCGTTAGCCGGAACATATAAAATGCTGTCAGGAATGCAGTAATCATCGCAACACCCCAAAGGATGAAATACATAGCGCCGGCAAACTCGCCATAACCCATATTCGTTGCGTGCATCAAAATCTCATCTTTGGAGAAAAATCCGGCCAGCGGCGGAATACCCGCAATCGCGATGGTTGCGATCATAAATGTTTTATAGGTGGAAGGCATCCATTTTTTCAAGCCTCCCATGTTACGAATATCCTGGTGGTCAAACTCCACGTGCTTTCCATCATCGTGCAGTTTATGCTTCAGATGCTCCATCGTATGGATAACAGATCCGGATCCAAGAAAGAGACACGCTTTGAAAAATGCGTGAGTTACCACATGGAACATAGCCGCAGTAAACGCCCCTGAACCGAGAGCCAGGAACATGAAACCAAGCTGTGAAACTGTAGAGTAGGCAAGCACTCCTTTAATATCATTCTGAGTAATGGCAATTGTTGCAGCCACGATTGCCGTAAGCGCACCGACCACAGCGATAATCATCATCACTTCAGGTGATATTACGAACATTGGCGAGAGCCGCGTAATCAGGTAGATACCGGATGTAACCATCGTAGCGGCGTGAATCAGCGCAGAAACCGGCGTCGGACCTGCCATCGCATCGGGCAGCCAAACAAAAAGAGGAATCTGCGCACTTTTACCCGTTGCTCCAATCAGCATCAGTAATCCGATCCAGAAAACCGCGCCTGCAGAGAACAGATCAAGATTGGAGAGAACCACATCAAAATCGAGGCTCCCAACCGCATTAAAGACCATAAACATCGCAATCAGGAAGGCAAAATCCCCTACCCTGTTATATAGAAAAGCTTTTTTGGCAGCATCGGATTTAGCCATATCGGTATACCAAAAACCGATCAATAGATAAGAGCAGAGCCCTACACCTTCCCAGCCGAGAAACAGAAGCAGCAGATTATTCCCCATAATGAGGTTCAGCATGGCAAAAATAAAGAGATTCAGGTAAGCAAAATACTTCCAGTACCCTTTATCGTGATGCATATACCCAATAGAATAGAAATGGATCAACGAACCCACACCAGTTACCACGAGTGCCATAATCAGTGAAAGCTCATCCAGGCGGTAGGCAATATCAACCGTTAAATCACCAACTGTAATCCAGTTAAAGAGTGTTACAATAAGAGCATCTGCCCCTGAACTGTGCCCAATAAAAAAAGAAAGGGATATAAGAAAAGGTATAAATACAGCAAGATTAGCAATGATACCGATCAATGATTTCTTTTCCCGGTAGCCTTCAGAAGCCAAACCGGCCAATCCATTAATAAGAAAGCCAAGTAACGGTAAACCAACAATCAAACTGACTAACGCAGTAGGTGATTCCATTCAAAAGGTTTATTTATTTCACTCTTTCACAAGGCACAATATAGTCGCCGTGATTTAACAGGAGGCAAAGATACAAAAATCTCTTTCAAGATAAACTCAAAAGACAGGATTATTGCCCTATTCTTGAAAAAGATTTCTGATATCTCTTCTTGATTTTTTCCAAAACGTTTTTTCACCGATCTCATGTAAATTTTTATAATTCAGCACGAACTTTAATTGCAGGTAACCCATCTTTTTTGATAAGCTTGGGGCTTAAAATAATTCTGCTGCTAACTGCCTGGCCGAACGCAAAAAACTGATGCATAAACTTTCGACCTATAACCTAACACTCTCTTTCATTTCTCTTATGGCTTTTTGGCTGGCTATGAGCGGAATACTGGATTTTGTACATATCCTGTTTGGAGTTATCACAGTAGCCGGTGTGATGGCACTCAATTATCGCTTAAAGATGTTCCACTTCTTTAAAGATGATATGGATGATCTGCGTGAACTGCGTTTCTGGAAGGCTCCAATTTATGCAATTTGGATGTTTGGCCAGATTATTCTCGCGGGACTTCATGTGCTCAGAGTTATTGGCTCACCCAGAATGCATATTGAAACAACAATGGTAACTTTTAAAGTAAATTTGCCAAGCGCACATGCCAAGATGATTCTTGGTAATTCTATTACCCTCACACCCGGCACGCTAACTATTGATATTGTAGGTGATACGTTTACAGTACATGCGCTTGATAAAGCCTCCTACGAAGGTATCATTGATGATACAATGCCCAAAAAAGTCCTTCAGCTGTTTGAAAATACAGACCGGCCGGTCGTCAGTGACGTAAATATTCAAATCTCAGATTCATAACCTTTTTGATGGAAACCTTTTTTCTTTACAGTGCTGTGTTTCTGACGATCATTATCGCTGTGCCCATCATACGCGTGATTAAAGGGCCAACAGTTTTCGACAGATTGCTTGCAACAAACGCTATTGCGACCAAAACTATCGTATTAATCTGTCTGATTGGTTTTATTTTTGACCGGGTTGATATGTTTCTGGATATCACACTTGCTTACGCAATCCTTGGATTTATCGGCTCATTGATGATTGCAAAATACCTTACCTCAGAAGCAAAAAAACGGGGTGAAGCCAAATGACAATCATCAATATAATCAGCATTATATTTATCACTTTTGGAATAATCTTCATGTTTGTTGGAAGTTTTGGGATTTTGCGGCTGCCCGATTTTTATGCCCGCACACACGCAGTGAGCAAAAGTGATACGCTCGGGATTATCTTTGTCATTCTTGGACTCGTTATATATGAAGGATTTACGCAAAGCGGCTTAAAATTAATTTTGATAGTCATTTTTATTGCACTCTCAAACCCTATTGGCTCACACGCACTTGCAAGGGCCGCACTTAAGAAAGGGCTCAAACCTCTGTTTAGTAGTTCAAAACAAAACAAGAAAAGCTGATGATCTGGGAACTGGAGCTTGTTATCTACATTTTCATTTTGATTTCAGCCATTGTTGCGCTCGAAGTGAAAGATCTACTCGTAGCTGTGGTTATGATGACCATCTTCAGCTTTTTGATGGCTCTTTTGTTTGTAGCCATGGGTGCTATTGATGTGGGATTCACAGAAGCCGTAATTGGAGCCGGCGTTACCGGACTCTTTTTTGTAGCAGCTCTTTATAAAACTTCAAGAAAAACAAACGATTGAAAGCACTTAAAATACTTACGCTCGTATTTTTTGCCGCGGTGCTTATTTATGCATCACTGGACTTGCCCTATCGGGGCGATCCGGGTAACTATATGCATGCCGAACGAAGCATGACCGATACACCTGTGAAGGGAAGTTACTTCATTCAGGAGGCATATAATGACGCACGCACCCCAAATATGGTTACCGTTGTTCTTGGCGATTACAGAAGTATTGATACGTTTGGCGAACAGGTGGTGATCTATGCCGTTGGATTGATCACACTGCTCATTTTCAAAAAACGACGGAGGGACAAGGAATGAAACGTCATTTCGAAAGTCCGATCGTATTACTGGGTGCCCGACTTTTAAGCCCGTACATCATGGTTTTTGGATGGTATGTGATTTTTCATGGCCATTATAGTCCGGGCGGCGGATTCCAGGGAGGCGCACTTTTAGCAGCTTCCGTTTTGTTGATTCGTGTAGCGGGCGGTGCACATCTGGGAAATCTTCAAATTAAAGAGTGGGTCAATAATCCCATTGCGGCAATCGGCGTGTTAATCTATTTCGGAACAGGGTTAGTTGCCGCTCTTGCCGGCGGATATTTCCTTGATTATGGCGAACTGCCTATACCTGGTGTAGAAGCCGCCTGGCTCCGGTACATAGGAATTTTAATCATTGAGGTTGGCATCGGGCTCACGGTAATGGCTGTGCTTGTGATGATTTATGATAACATCGTAACAGGAGAAGATAATGATTGAGTTTTTTACAGGCCACTACGCCTATTGGTTTACCGTAATTCTGCTTTGCGTTGGCACATACGGCATACTGTTCAAGAAAAACCTGATCAAAAAAACAATTGGGCTTTCCATACTGCAAATTTCGGTGGTGATGTTTTTTGTATCGATTGCATCAAAGTGGGATGCTACTGTCCCGGTTCGCGACACAGCTTTTCCGGTTGAAGATGTAGCAAATTATCTGAATCCCCTCCCGCACACCTTAATGCTCACCGCCATTGTTGTGGGTGTTGCAACTCTTGGTGTAGCTTTCACTCTGCTGGTTGCGATTTATAACCGTTACGATACACTTGACGAACAAGAACTGTTAGAAAAAATTCAATGATCGATTCGCATTTACCGGCAATCATTGCTTTAACCTTTCTGCTATTTTCTGTCCTGATTCCGCTTTTTGGTCTTTGGAAAGAAAAGCTTTGCCACCCGCTTGCTGTGCTTGGTGCCGGCATTGCTGCAGCCTATTCCATCTATGGATTTATCACCTACCTTGATACCGGTGCCATCCGGTACTTCTTTGGCGGATGGGAGGCTCCCATTGGAATAGAGTTCGTCTACGATGGACTCTCCGCCTTTTTTGCGATGGTGATCAACACTGTTGCATTTATTGTACTGATTTACGCTTTAAAACCGGCCCGAACGGAGCTTGAAGGCAAAGAGATGCCGTACTACTCCATTATTATGCTGATGATGTTCGGTTTCAATGGCATGGTAATGACCGGCGACCTGTTTAACCTCTATGTTTTTCTTGAAATCGCATCACTCACTGGTTATGCGCTGATTGCAATCGGGAGCAAACCGGCCCCATATGCAGCGTTTCGCTATTTGATCATCGGAACCGCTGGCGGAACACTTTACCTGCTCGGTGTCGGGTTTCTGTACACCGTAACAGGTACGCTGAATATTATTGACATGACGGCGATGCTGCCGATGGTTGCTGAAAATACCGCCGTTGTAGCTTCACTGATCCTTATGGTTATAGGTATAGGGGTAAAAGCGGCTATATTTCCTATGCACGGATGGCTGCCCGATTCGTACACCTATACTGCAACTCCAACCTCAGTGCTGATTGCACCCATTGGCACCAAAGTTGCCGCATATATCCTGTTCCGGGTTTTTCTTTACCTGTTCGGAATAGAGCTTGTTGATGCCGTCGTACCTCTATCCTATCTTCTCGGGCTTTTTGCTTGTGCCGGAATCCTTTACGGATCCATAATGGCCATCGCACAAAATGAAATGAAGCGGATGCTGGCCTACAGCAGTATTTCCCAAATCGGGTACATTATTATGGGGCTTAGTCTCGCAAATCCGTGGGGATTTGCCGGCGCACTGCTTCATGTGCTCAACCACGCCGTGATGAAAGCATGTCTCTTTATGATTGCCGGAAACATACGTATGCAGGAGGGCCATTCCGACATCAGCCGTTTTGATGACGGTTATCGAAAAAAATATCCCTGGACAATGGCATCACTCAGTGTTGCTGCGATCTCCATGATCGGCCTGCCTCCTCTTGCAGGATTCTTTAGTAAGTGGTACCTGGCACTCGGAACTGTGGATAACGAAAACTGGCTCTTTTTAGCCGTGATTCTCATCAGTTCACTTCTGAATGCTGTGTATTTCTTCAGAATGCTTGAGAAAGTATATATGAAGGATCCAAACAAACCGGATGAGAAAACCCTTGAAGTGGCTGAATACAACGAAGTTTCCGGAAGTATGCTCAGCCCGACTATTTTGCTGGCTATATCCATGTTTGTGATCGGACTCGCAAACGTGGCCATTGTAAGTGTTTTGCTGGGAATAGCACCATTTTAGAATCAACTAACGTTAAATTTTTGACTGTCGATTGATGGATCTATCTATCGTACCTTTATTAGCAATTTTAGTGTCACTGGCCGTTGTGCCACTGATACTGATGAGCTCTGCAAAGCCTAATTTGCGAGAGACATGGACCATTCTGGCTGCACTGATTAAGTTCGGGCTGGTCCTGACGCTCCTCCCCGGGGCGATCGATGGTCAGAGTGTGGAGATTCATATTCTGGATCTCGCCCCCGGCCTTCCGCTTGCGCTGAAAGCCGATCCCTTTGGTGTCTTTTTCGCCGTAATTGCATCCGGACTCTGGATTTTCACTTCGTTCTATTCCATCGGGTATATGCGGGGTGCAAACGAGAAGCATCAGACCCGGTATTTTGCCAGTTTTGCCGTCTGTCTCTCCGCTACGATAGGTATTGCGTTTAGTGCCAACCTGCTCACATTTATCCTTTTTTACGAAGCGCTGACGCTGGCCACCTATCCGCTGGTGATTCACAAAGAAAATAAAGCTGCGATTAAAGCCGGTCGCGGATACCTGGCGTATACACTTACGGCCGGTTTACTGCTGGTTGGCGGTGCTGCAATTATCTACTCTTACACCGGCACACTCGACTTCACTCCCGGAGGGCTTTTTACTGAGGTGGATCTTCCTCAACATGTCATGCTGGTACTGTTTATTATGTTTCTTGGTGGTGTGGGTGTAAAAGCCGGTATCATGCCGATTCACAGCTGGCTGCCCGAAGCGATGGCTGCTCCTACTCCCGTGAGTGCCCTCCTGCACGCTGTGGCCGTTGTTAAATCTGGTGTTTTTGCTGTCATTCGTGTGGTAGGATTTGTATTCGGCACCGATGTGATACTCGATTACGGCTTCCAGGATATTCTAATCGTTATTTCCGGAGCCACCATTTTACTGGCTTCACTTCTTGCTTTCGGGCAGGATAACCTTAAACGGCGGCTTGCCTACTCAACAGTCGGTCACCTTTCTTATATCGTTTTAGGTGTAGCCATGCTCACTCCTCTTGGCATGACCGGAGGAATTATGCACATCGCAGCGCACGCCACCATGAAAATCACTTTATTCTTCTGCGCCGGTGCAATTTATGTGAATCTGCACAGAGAAAACATCAGCAATCTGAATGGAATCGCGACCGTTATGCCGTGGACGATGGCTGCGTTTGTGATCGGCTCGATGGGACTTGCCGGCCTTCCCCCGATAAACGGATTTTTCAGTAAATGGCATCTGGCTATGGGTTCACTGGAAGGTGATATGGTTATCCCCATCACAATTCTTGTTGTTTCCGGTCTTTTAAATGCCGGGTATTTTTTCCCGATTATTAAACGAGCGTACTTTGGAAAACCCGAGGGCCTGGAAAAGTATGGTGAAGCTTCACCCTTTATGGTTGTACCGATTATGGTAACCGCCACGCTCTCTGTGCTATTTGGACTCTTTCCGAATCTATTTTTCAACTTTTTTGATCTGGCTGTCGATATTTCAGCATCGATCTTTAATTCTGCATCGCCATGAAGAAAATTTACTGGATCTTAATAGGCCTTGTACTGTTGCTTACACTTGTGCTCGAATTCATGTTTCTGGCTGATTATGACAGCCACTGGTGGAACGCTATACCGGGATTCTACGCCATTTTTGGCTTCCTCGGGTGTATACTGCTGGTTTATGCGGCAACTTTTATTTCAAAGAAAATCGTAAACCGCGATCTTGACTACTATGACAATTGAGTTACTTGCCATACCGGGAGTTCTTCTTGTGCTCGGAGCTGCACTGCTTCCGCTGATTCCGGAAAAACTACGCAGTTCTGTATTTTTGATTTTCCCCGTTGCCGCCCTCGCTATGGCAGCTATGCACCAGGATGGCTACACCCTAACCGGTGCAATCGGAAACTACGATCTTATCCTTCTGGAAGTTGATTCTCTAAGCCGTGTGTTTGGCTTGATTATAGCCTTCGCAGCCGTATTTGGCGGTATTTATGCATATCATCTGAAGGATCTTGGTCAGCAATGCGCGGCCCTGCTCTATGCAGCCGGTGCCCTCGGCGTTGTCTACGCCGGTGATCTTTTCACCCTGATTGTCTACTGGGAGTTAATGGCCGTGAGTTCCACATGGCTGATCTGGGCTACACGAACAGATGCCGCGCGAGCTGCAGGTATGCGATACCTGGTCTACCACGTGCTTGGTGGAGGGCTCCTTTTCGCCGGAATCATTTTACATGTAACCCAAACCGGTTCGCTGGCAATCGAGTCGTTTGAACAGGTTTACTCGATTTCAAACATCCTCATTTTCCTGGGTGTTGGCGTGAATGCTGCATTTATTCCGATTCATACCTGGCTGTCTGATGCATATCCCAAATCGACGATTACAGGTGTTATTTTCCTGAACTCTTTTACGACAAAGTCAGCGGTTTATGTGCTGATCCGAATGTTCCCCGGCTGGGATATTCTCATCTGGATCGGGGTTATTATGGCGATCTATGGTGTGATGTACGCTGTGATCTGCAAAGATATCCGTGAAATTCTTACCTACCATATTATCAGTCAGCTCGGTTTCATGATCGCAGCGATTGGTGTGGGTACAGAACTGGCACTCAACGGTGCCGCCGCACTCGCTGTGAGTAATATTCTGAATAAATCTCTCCTTTTTATGGCTTGCGGAGCCGTATTATATGCAACAGGAACATCCAAAATGTATCACCTGGGCGGATTGGTGAAAAAATTGCCCTATGTGCTGGGCCTCTACCTTGTGGCAAGTTTGTCGATTTCCGGCTTACCGTTGTTTACTGCTTTCGTGACCAAACCGATGGCAGTTACGGCTATAGGCTACTCCGGTTATGATACTGCCATGTTACTTCTGATTTTTGTATCGATTGGTACGTTTTTAAGCGTGGGTCTGAAACTCCCATATTACACCTGGTTCCACGCTGATTCATACGACAAGGAAATCAAACCGATTCCTTTTAACATGTATATTGGAATGGGATTTGTGGCGGTTGTTTGTATGGTTATCGGAATTGCACCATCCACTCTCTATGCATTTCTTCCCTACGAAACTGATTTCAATCCATATACAATCTACCTGTTTGTAGAGATCATGCAGATCGCAATAATGACATTTATCGGTTTCTGGATGCTTAAACACCTCATGAAAGGCAAGCTTGTTATTGCACTTGACCTGGATTGGTTCTACAGAAAAGCTTCACCGGCAGCCTACAGAATGTTTATCAAATCAACCGATGGTTTTTTTGGATGGGCTGAAAAAGTGGTGCTCAACACAGCTGTACTCTCTACAAAGGTTTTCCGTAACCCGATGACATGGCTAAATCCGTTTGGCAATAAAGAAAATGATGCAACAACCTATAGTCCCGGTATGGAAGTGGTGATGAGCTTTATCCTGGTCTGCTTTCTTGCATTCTCTCTTTTTTACTTCTTATAGATACTATCCAAAGTCGTATGGCTAACTGCCCGGAACAGGAAGTTTATTGATTTTCATCTTTCATAAACGACAGATGCTCCTCTCCCCGGATTCCCTTAAAGATCCAGGGTGAGATCCTGTCACTTCGTTTCATCACAGATACATCGCCGGTTGTTTCAAGTACAACTGCCAGAACCTGATCCTCACTCACAACTCCTGCTTCACGCAATTTTGATTTGAGGTCCTCCTCTGTTATTCTCCCGGTGTTTAAGTGATCAGTCAATACTTTCTCCCCCGCCATCAATAACAGCGGCCTGTTATCTACAATCAACTCTACAGTTTTAGAAAGCCTCCGTGAATGAGAAACGATATACTGGATACCGTAGAGCAAAGTTAATCCAAATGCACCTGCAAGAAGCGGAGGATCGTCAGTCAGAAGTGTACTCGCAATAATCGTCCCGATAGCAACCGTAATTGCGAAATCGAAGCTGGACATTTTCGAAAAACTTCGAAGACCTGTTATGCGGGTTAGAATCATCAACGCGATATAAATCCCCGCAGCAGAGAGTAGAATCATAAGAAGTGTGGTGCCTGTAGTTGTTATCCAGCTCCAATCGATCATAAGAATCTCTTTTTTTTGGTTAAATGTTGATTTAAAAAGCACACAGAATGATTGACAATCATGAGCTCCCTCTTGATGGATATCTACGAAACTTTTTAGACCTGTGAACGCTTGCAGCCTTCGCTTAATCCTGAGCTGTCACCTCGTTGTCAACCGGATCAAACTTGTAACGTATTCCGTCAACCTCAAAAACGAGCATCTCATCATCCCACCTGATCGGTTCATATACGGATTCAGGCGGAACGGAACCCGAATGATCCGAAATCCGAACATTCATTGAATTTTCGTTCACAGTGCGGCCCGGCTGACTCATAGTGGCCACCGAGAGTGTTTGGGACGGCGCCGGCCCGATGTTGATAAAAACTGCAAATTCTCCGGATTCACTCCATGGACCCGCTTCTACGGATCCGCCATATTGAAACGCCGCCGGATAAATTTGGTTTTGATCCCTATCAACCAGCCAACCCGCGCCATGTGATATACCGGCTGTAGTTACGGCGAACCACTCCCCTTGTGGCTGCATGACGGCCTCAGTAAATCGCTCAGACGCCCCGAACTCCACTTCGGCATCAACTTGTACCATTGATGGGATATCATCAATCTGAAGTAATATTTCACCCTCATTCGTACTGATTTCATGTTCGGTTTGATGAAGAACGATCTGCTTCTGAGATATATCAGAACATCCATAAAACAGAATCACAAACATGAGTATACATAAAAATGACAACGGAGATCTCATAAATAAAAACAGAGTGGTTGTAAGTGTTACAGATAAAAATTCCTTTTGCAGCTCAGGCAAACCAGAATTATCGCCCGATATACAGTTATATCTATTTTATAAATGCACAGATGTTTCGATGATATAATCAAAAATGGTTTAATTCCCAGAGCGCTTTATCTCGGAGACTATTCAAAAGAATCAGGAGAATATGAATAAATAACCACCGCGGCTGTTTGCGCCCCTGCGGTTAAAAAATTAAAGACACCGATTATTTGACAAGGTATTTGCTTACAGCCTCTCGTTGGGTAGACACTCCAGAATAAACATCATATCAATCAAAAAGGTACGTGATCCAAGCTGATACCTCGTGGGCTCTGTCCAGAGATAGTTCATTTTTCCCCACTGGAAAAAGGCCGCCGCATAATTTCAAATAGAAGAGAACGGATATATAAACAAAAAAAGCCCGGTGGAATCAAATCCAGCAGGCTTTAAAGAATCGATTTTAGTGACCGTTACCAGCGCAAAAGGTTCACTTTCGTAATATCAACCGAAAGATTGTTTCGGAAAATTGCGATAATAATTGCAAGCCCGACAACCGCTTCTGCAGCAGCAACGGCTAATGAAAAGAATACGAGTATCTGTCCGGTAATATCCCCGTGAAACGCGCTGAAGCTCACCAGTGAAACATTAACTGCATTAAGCATCAATTCAACGCACATAAAAATAACAATGGCGTTTCTGCGAATTAATACGCCAATTACCCCAATCGTAAATAATATAGCACTTAGTGCAAGATACCAGTCAATGCCGATCATTCAGAGTCCTCAGTTTTTTTCACTTTATATTGTGCGACCATCAGTGCACCCACAACTGCTGCGGTCAGAAGAATAGCGGTTAGTTCAAATGCGTATAAAAATTCTGTATAGAGTACTTCACCCACAGCCTCAACCGTTCCAACATACAGCATGTCACTGGAAATTTCCGGCAGCATATCCGTTACACCGCCCAAGCTGTAGAGTATCTGTCCGAATATGACAACTCCCAACAAAAACGCCAGAAGATATTTCACCCTGAATTTATCGAACAATTTCTCCTCCTCTTCAACATTCAGGAGCATAATAACAAACAGGAAAAGCACCATAATGGCACCGGCGTAGACAAGAATCTGAATCAGAGCCAGGAACTGAGCCTGGAGAAGCAGATAAATGCCGGCAATTGTTACCAAATTAATGACCAACAGTAGTGCGCTGTTAACTGTATTTTTATTCAAAATCATCCCCAGTGCGCTGGCGATGGCTAATACAGCAAGTAAAACAAATGCGTAGATTTCCATTCAGAAGGTTCTTTTATATTGAAGCCTCCAAGGTAGCCAAATTTAAAAATGGCTTCAAGAAGTTTGTGTTAGTTTTTTGAACTTTAACGCAACGAAAATCGGATCGCTACAGGATGAAATAAAAATAGATTATTCCAAGTACCCCTACCGTCCAGCAATAAAATGAAAAGTAATAAAACTTATCGCGTTTCAATAATTTAATCAGGTATGATAATGCGAGGTAACCCGAAATAAAGGACGTGAAAAATCCTGCGACCAAACTGCCCGCTGGCAATAAAATTTCACCGGCTTCCATCAATTCCAGGATTTCAAGCAGCATGGCTCCTGCAAGGACAGGCAGCACCATCAAAAAAGAAAAATTAGCGATTTTATCTCTTTCAATCCCGAGCAGCAAGCCCAGTGATATGGTAGAGCCGGATCGGCTAATGCCCGGAATGATCGCAAACGCCTGCGCCACACCAACCCAGAGTCCGCGCGATACATTTACATCCTTATCGGGATTTCCAACAAATTTTGTGCTGTAAAGTATGGTGCCGGTTACAAGCAGCATCAGAGAAACAAAACCCGGGTTTAAAAATGCGTCTTCGATACTGCTTTTGAGCGTAAAACCCACGATCATTGCCGGTATCATACTCAGAAGAATAATGTATGAAAGTCGTGTATTCTCATCGTTTTTAAATCTTCCGTCGCGAATTCCGGCCGGCGTGATACTTTTAAACAGGTCTGACAAAATTTGCAGAATCAGTTTTCTATAATAAACGGCAATGCTGCAAAACGAGCCGAAGTGAACAACTATCTCAAATGTTATTCCCGGTTCGATATTTGACCCGGATAGTGCACGCGCCAAAACCAAGTGGCCGGAACTGCTGACCGGTAAAAATTCTGTAATGCCCTGTAGTAAGCCAAGAAGTATCGCTTCAATTATTCCCAAACCTGTTTCCTTGCAACCATTTTTTAATGTTCAATTTTCCCCAATACCAATCTCCAAAAATAAAAGTTACCTTTTGGGGCGGGTATCGTTGTAGAAGTCCGACATTATTCTTTCTTTAACTACCCGAATGACCCGTTGAAAATAGGTAAATTGAACCAAAAATTATCAATAAAGATTGAAGTAATGGAACAAACGATTGACATGCAGGCGCTGGGTGAAAAAATTGAGAAAAGCAGTGCCTTCATTGATGATATTTATCGAGAACTTGAAAAAGTGATTGTTGGGCAGCGATATATGATCGACCGGCTGCTGATCGGCCTGCTGGCTGATGGTCACGTTCTGCTTGAAGGAGTTCCCGGACTGGCTAAAACACTTACTGTATCTTCTCTCTCCAAAGCGATAAACACCAAATTTCAACGGATTCAGTTCACCCCGGATCTGCTTCCTGCCGACCTGATCGGTACACTGATCTATAATCAGAAAGAGGCTGATTTCACGGTTAAAAAAGGGCCTATCTTTTCAAATATCGTGCTTGCGGATGAGATCAACCGTTCCCCTGCAAAAGTGCAGAGCGCGCTGCTCGAATCGATGCAGGAGAAACAGGTTACGATTGGTGATACCACTTTTCCGCTCGATAAACCCTTTCTTGTGCTTGCAACTCAGAACCCGGTGGAGCAGGAAGGAACCTACCCGCTGCCGGAAGCGCAGGTTGACCGTTTTATGCTGAAACTAAATATCGGTTATCCCTCCGAGGCAGAAGAGCTTGAAATTATGCGCCGGATGGCAAAAACCGGTGATAAACCATCGATTTCGCCGGTAACCACTGCAGACACAATCCTGGAAGCACGTGATGTTGTGAATGAAATTTATACAGATGAGAAAGTTGAGAAGTACATCATCAGCCTGATTTTCGCAACACGTAAGCCGGAGAATTACAACCTTTCCGATCTTAATGACCTGATAAACTTTGGCGCTTCTCCCCGCGCATCAATCAATCTGAACCTTGCGGCACGCGCACACGCGTTTATGGAGCATCGCGCGTATGTAACCCCGGAAGATGTGCGATTTGTGGCCATGGATGTGCTTCGCCACCGGATCATCCCAACATTCGAGGCGGAAGCGGAGGAAATTACCAGCGAAGATATCGTTTCCAAAATTCTTTCCACGGTTCCGGTTCCGTAAACAGATCTAACAAATCCCGGAATTTTAAAGAGAAGAGATTCTAAATTTATCTCTTCTCTTTTTTCAAACCTGCCTCGCCTGGTTTCGTTTCATCTTGAATCGCACCGCTTTTTGCCGGTTCAAGATAGCTGATGGTTCTCTGCGGGAATGGAATTACAACACCTTCTCTGTCGAACCGTTTCTTTACGGATTCTATCACATCACACTCCATTGTAAAACTATTTGGCGGATCAGAAGCCCACGCCCACGCCCGTATCGATACGGATGAATCAGAAAGGGCAATGACACGAACCAGAACCCGTGGAGTACCTTTTTCAATATCCTCCGGTTTGCGGTTATCAATATTTAGCGGGTGACTTTCCACCTCTTCTGCCATAATCTGTTTCGCCTTATCAATATCTGAGCCGTAGCTTATGCCAATGGTAATCAGTTTACAGATCTTATCATCATTGTAATTCGAATTTATCAGAATTTCATTGCTGATTAGCGAATTAGGTATTACAATCCGCTGATTTTCAAAATTCCGGATAATCGTATGGCGAAGGTTAATATCCTCAACAACACCGCGCAGTGTGTCTCTCATGCTAATGCGATCGTTAATCCGGTACGGTTTAAAAATGACGATAAAAAGTCCGCTTACAATGTTGCCAAGCGCCTGCTGTGACGCAAATCCAAGAACTATCGCCAGGATTCCGGCACTCGCCAGCATCGATTGGGCGATGTGACGCAACGACGGAATATTCCATATCGCAAAACCAATCCCTGTTACGTATATCAACGCTACAATTGCGTAATAAAGAAATCTGTAATTTGTAGGATCATCAACTTTAAACTGAGTGCTATTCTCTTCAAAACGTTTAAACGCCCTTTTCACAAGCCATTGAGCAATAAACGTCAGTAAAATAATGACGATAATTGTGATCGTGAGAGTCAACTCCTGGTAAACTCCCGAAAGTAGTTCATTCATCTTGCTATGATTTAAATTTCTTATTTACTGATCATTCTGATTATTTCCGTCATTATCTTCATTGCCATCATCGTTATTGGCATCTTCCGGCAGTTCAATGGTTTCGGGAAGCTCTGTTTCTTCCGGCATTCCTGAAAATTCCACCGAAACATCTGAAGTAAATCCCTCCCGAACCGGGATATTCCGCCTTAAAAAGTACGGTTCAGGCCTTCTGAATGGATCAATTCCGCCACGGTCCCACGTTCCGTTTTCATCCAGATCCCTGAAAAGCCTGGCATGGTAACGTACCGGGGCCAGGTTCGAAATTTCAATGGATCCTGTAAATGTAGTATCCAGTTCCATTGTGTTGAATTCATCGCGAAGCATAAGGCGGGTAGATGTTGTGGTGTCGCCATCCGCGGGATTGAACTCGATACTGCCCAGTTGATTCCGCTGCCAAATGTCGGGTTCTACGGTTCGGCGCTCCCTAAAATCGGGATCCCAGATGCCAAAACGATGCCGGATTCCGGTATCCCAGTCTCCGTTCGGCAGTATCCGCAAAATATTGCGGAAGATTTCAACATATTCATACTCTTCCACCATCTGTTCACCTTCATATACAATCAGCGAATCTACGACAGCATCATCGTCTATAAATTTTGAATAGGTAATTTCGAGGGCCTGATCGGGGAAAAGTCCGCCATCGGCATTATCTTTAATCAATCGCAGCAGAGTTGTATCCGGTTCAGCCGAGCCGGTAAATGGATCAACCGTCACTTGCAATGAGTTGCCCGCCTTGTCTCGAAAACCATTCTGTTGAACTGAAAACCGATTTTCTTCCTCCAGCGGATCTTCAGTTTGTGCCAGTACAACACGCGGATCATCCCTGCTGGTGTATAATGGATATGCAGTGGTGTAAAAATCGCCAAGCGAATCGCTGATCGTAAGTTCAGCCCCGGGATCCCATACCACCTCTTCAGACATCCGCAGCCGCAGCCGCTCTTCCGAAAGCAACCCTACTCCCTCAAGACGAGGAGCGGTTGTGTCCGGGCGCTGTATATAGATGGTACCGAGATCCACCTCTTCACCCTGCTCCACAAAAAATGACTCCACATGAAATGGCTGGGCCCGCTCACGTTCACGATTCCACTGGCGGTCCCGGTTGATGTCATCCACCCAAACCGCACTATACATACCTTCGCGCAGATAAGAAAAGTTTACAATCCCGGCCGTATCCGACTGAGCTACATAATTTGCACTTCGGGTAAAATCAAGCGGCTCCCTGAAAAGAAATACACGTTCACCAGCTTCCACACTGCCCTGGTCTGCATCCCTCAGCCTTGCAATTACATTACCGTCGTCAATTACCGGACCGGTGGAGAAAGCCAATTCATATGATGACGTCATCCGGTTATTTCTTGTATCAGACACATCGGACCCCATAACCACAATGATTGTGGTATTTTCGGGTAAAGGCTGAGAAAACTCCACGATGGCCGTTCTTCGGCTGAAACTCACCTCATATTGGATACCAAGACTCGGCTCGATTGAGACATTTGTTCGAACAGACCCTCTGTCGGGGAATTTTGAAAATTCAAAGCGTACTTCATCACCGGTAAAATTTGTAGTTCCCACATCGGGAGTAGTGCTTACAATAACTGGCGGGGTTCGGTCAGGTGGTCCTCCTGTTGGTGCCGATGGTGTTGCACAGCCATAAAATATAAGGAGGCCGATAACAAAATTACCGGAGATAATTCGTAATACGTTCAATCTGCTGAATCTGAGTGGTGTTTATCGACTGAATATAACGAAGATTTCGGCCTTTCGTGAAGATGATTTCAGATCGCGTCAAGTCAGAAATAGGTTTACAGATTTCAAGATCACCTTCTTTGATAGATTTATTCAGATAGTACTACTTCTCCCCCACTTTCCCCATGTTGATGACTTCCATATTTTTCACCTGTCCGAACGTAATTTCAAACCGAACCACTGTTCTGTATAAGTGAAAACCGTGTTTACCGGCAGCTCCAGGGTTCACATAGAGCATTTTGTTGAGCGATTGATCTCTGGCAATCTTCAGAATATGTGAGTGGCCGCAAATGAAGAGATCCGGGGGATTGTTCTCAATTTCATCTTTAATAGGCAGGCAATACCGTCCGGGCAGCCCGCCAATATGAGTCATCCAAACATTAATACCCTCACGGTTAAACCTTTGGTGGAGCGGATACTCTTTCCGGATGTCATCACCATCAATATTGCCATATACGCCATAAACCGGGGCTACCTTCTGCAGCTCTTCGGCAATTCCGATAGATCCAAAATCCCCGGCGTGCCAAATTTCATCGCACCCGGAGAAATATTCCGCAATTCGGGGATCCAAATAGTTATGAGTATCCGATAATAGCCCTATCTTCATCTTCTGCTTTTTTAATGCTTTTTTTGATGATAGGGAACCCAATATACGGGTGCAATCCTATTGTTCATTTTTTTAAAAATCTAATACCTTGCCGGAAATGAATAACTCTTTCAGCATCATTATCGTCTCCTGGAATGGGCTGCATTACCTTAAAGAATTTTTACCTTCTGTTGCCGAATCTGAATATGAGAATTTTGAGATTATCCTTGCCGATAATTCCTCCAATGATGGGAGTGCTGAGTGGATAAACAGAGAGTGTCCACAGTGCAAAGTTGTGAAATTTGATCAAAATTACGGGTATTGCGGCGGAAACAACCGCGCTGTTCCGTATGCAACGGGTGATATACTGATTTTTTTAAACAATGATGTCCGGGTTGATCCGCACTGGCTTAAACATCTGAACCGTTCATTCGCTGATCCACAAACTGCCATTGTTCAACCTAAAATATTATCCCACGAAAATCCTGAATATTTTGAATATGCAGGCGCTGCAGGCGGAATGATCGACCGGCTTGGATACCCGTTTTGCAGGGGCCGATTGTTTGAAAATACTGAACTCGACACAGGACAATATGATGATGATGCCCCGATTTTCTGGGCCAGCGGCGCGGCATTAGCCATCCGAAAAGAGGTCTTCAATGACCTGGGTGGATTCGATGAGGATTTTGAGTTTCATATGGAAGAGATCGACCTTTGCTGGAGAGCATGGAGAGACGGTTATACCACCCGTTTTCAGCACAAAAGTGTCGTATATCATCTCGGGGGCGGTTCAATGCCGATGGGATCTCCCCGAAAAGTGTATTACAACTACCGAAACAGTTTAATCATGCTCACAAAAAATCTCAATTCATCTCTTTTCATAACGATTTTTATTCGCCTCTGTCTTGATGGTGTTGCCGGTATACGATCCATACTCTCCTTAAATCCAAAAGAAACACTGGCTATCATCCGGGCGCATTTTGCATTTTATAGACGTCTTCCCTCATCTCTGAAAAAAAGGTCAGCTGTTCAAAAGAAAAGAAGTGCCAAAAATTCAATCCAGGTGCCAATTTATACCAATCTGGTAATTTTTGATTTTTTTCTGAAAAGGAAAACACAATTTTCCGAACTCCCTGCGGATAAGTTCGGAATGGATATTGATTAGTCAGCTATTCTCAACGTTCAGCCCAGCACCTATTTTTAATTCTAAATGAACTACCTCGGGGCAGAGCCCAGGAGATATCAACTTGAATCCCAAAACTTTTTTATCGAAATGGAGTTTCCTCCTCCAAAGGTATTGTCACTAACATTAGTCAATTATAGATTATTCTCCTGATACTTTTGAACGGTCCCCGAGACAAAAGCGCTCGGGGCAGGCGGCAGTATCCAAAACCCGCCGGGCTGGTGATTCCATCAGTCGGGATTTGCGGTCCGTTTTGCGATGTAAAAACAAAGGTCCATATCACTTAGTGGCAGTAATCATAGAATTGGCCGGTAGTTTTTACAAGCATCGCATGCACTCCCCGCAAACCAAGCACCTCCTTCAGTAATCAAAGGCCGGACTATTTAAAAGTTGATAAAAGATTTTAGGTATATCAGCTCATTTGGGTCTGTTTGAAAAAAACCGTGAAAGTTAGCACCATTGCCTTTGAAGGGGGACTCTCAACCTTTTCGGCCCAAAAGGTTAGGGAATTAAATCAATTATGATTCAACTTTTCGCGGCCGATGGAATGTTTACATGCGGTGAGCCTGTTAACTGCTCATATTTCGTATGTTTCTAAATATTCCGAATCATAAATAAATTCATGTCTGATCAATCATCATTTGATATCATTATTGCAGGTGCCGGAGCTTCAGGACTCAGTCTGCTCTGGAATCTGCTGCAATCTGATGTATTGAACCGGAAAAAAATCCTGCTTCTTGACCAATCACTTGTACCTGCAAATGATAAAACATGGTGTTTTTGGGAAAAAGCCTCACTCCCCGGTCAGGAGTTGATTCATCACACATGGCCGACACTTCAGGTTCGGGCATTTGATGACATTTTCAGCGAGAAGCTGGATTGCTACCAATATCACTGTATTCGAAGTATCGATTACTCAACTTCTATTCTGCAGCTTGCAGCCTCTCACCCCTCTGTTACCTGTCTTGAAACATCAATAACCGGATTTAAATCCGCGGAAACCCATTCAATTGTACATACAACTAATGGTGACTATTCTGCGGAATGGATTTTTCAAAGCGCTGTTAAACCAAAAAATTTCCATTCCCTCCCGGTGGATATCAGCCTGAAACAGCATTTTATGGGAGTAGAAATTGAGACGAGGGAACCCGTTTTTGATCCGGATACAGCGATGCTCATGGATTTTGACACCTCACAGGCTGAGGGCGTCACCTTTTTTTACGTGCTTCCATTCACGCAGACTAAAGCACTTGTAGAGTATACTTTCTTCACGGAAAATGTACTCACTGAAGATCAATATATGAGAGGAATCCGGGCCTACCTGCACAACCGTTATGAGTTATCTGACAACCATTACACCATATTACGAACCGAGCTGGGTTCAATCCCAATGGAAGATCGCCGTTATCCTGCATGGCACACTGACAGGGTTATGAATATCGGAACGGTAGGCGGGCTTACAAAACCATCTACCGGATACACATTTACCCGAATTCAGCGACATTCAAAATCCCTCGTTCGTGCTCTTGAAAATGGAGATCCACTGCCTGAAGCAAACCGGTCAGACTATCGGTTCCGGGTATATGATATGATGCTCCTTTACCTGCTAAAATCAGATCCTTCAATCTGCAAAAAAATATTTCATGATCTGTTTCAAAAAAACAGCTTCGATAAAATTCTACGATTTCTTGAGGAAGATACCCGTGTCCCGCACGAGCTTTCGATTTTCTCCTCTCTCCCCTACACCCCATTTTTCAAAGCGATTTATCAAATGAAACATCGCATTTTTACAGGAGCCTGATGCGTCACTCACAGCAATCTCTTAATCGCATCACGTTGCTACTGAGTGCTTTTTTTATTTTCATATCGCTCGCAGCTCCTGAATTTGCAAACAGTATTGCACTTTGGATTGTTTTGATTTCGGTTCTTGCAATCGGCATACCGCATGGAGCGATTGATCATATGATGGCAGCCGAACTCTACGGTTTAAATCAAACACTAAAAGATCACCTGGTTTTTTATTCGAGCTATCTGCTCATTATGCTGATCATTGGTGCACTTTGGGTCTACTTTCCCGCTGCCGGTATGGCTTTTTTTCTGATCATTTCCATTTATCATTTTGGTCAGGCCGATATGGAAGATTTCATCACGGAGCGGCGTTACTACTCCCGAATCTTGTATGTTAATCGCGGCTTGATGATCATTGGCATCATTTTGTTTGCAGCCCCCTCGGTAACCTATCCAATTGTGGCAGACGCCATTCGAATTTCGTCCGCTGAATTATCAGCTTTCATGCCCGATGCAACCTCTGCACTTTGGAGTATCGCGCTTCTTTATATTGTGATCTCTGCAGGCGGAATATTTACCGGGCAGATTAAAAATAAGATATCATATTGTATCGACAGTGTTGTTTTAGGTGCCGTACTACTTATTACCGGGCCATTGATCGGTTTTGCACTTTATTTTGCACTTTGGCATTCGGCCGGCCACGTGAACGAAATGCGTGCATTTTTTGAACAGAAGAACAGCAGCCTTACACTCGTTCAATTTTATAAAAAAGCTTTGCCGTTTACGCTCGTTTCACTGGCAGGCCTTGCGTTTTTATTGTGGCTGAATCGCTTTTTTATGCTTGAAAACCAATTTTTAACCCTGATGTTTATACTGATCAGTGTACTCACTCTCCCTCACATGCTGATTGTTGAGAGAATGTACAATTCAAAAACAGTGGAGAATTCCGGCTAAAAGTTTTTAAATATTTTTGCGAATCCGCTTCGTAACTTCATCCCGGAGTTTCCAAAATCCTTAACACCAATCGAAAATTATGAGATATACTCTAATTCTACTTTTCGCTTTTTTATTTCTACCGCTGTTTACATCAGCTGAAGCAAACGACAATACGGATGAAAAATTCAATGAACTAATTGAAGATGCTGAGAAGTTTGAAGGCTTCTTCGATTTTTACAGAAAAGATGACCGTCTGATGATGGCTGTGGATCTGAACAAAATCGACGAAGAATTCCTGCTCAACTATCAGATCGCCCGCGGAATTGGCGCCGCCGGACTTTATGGCGGGACAATGCTGAATATTTTCGAAGCTGAAGTAGTTGCCCTTCGAAAAAAAGAAAACAAGATATTCCTGGTCAACAGACCGCACCGATATACCGCTGAAGAAGGCACTCCTCAAGCCCGCGCACTGGAACTTACCTACGGTGAATCCGTTCTCGAAACTGCATCTATCGAGGCGATAAATAGTGACAGCGTAGCTTTGGTCAATGTATATGAATGGTTTGTCGGAGATTTATCCAACATCAGCCAGCGGGTACAGGGCGCACTTTCCTCACGCCCCGGCCAACCCGGAAGAGCTACTTTTGACCGCTCCAGAAGTTATGTGGAAATGGTAGAATCGTTTCCAAAAAACAGCAATATCCAGGCAAATCTGACTTTCCGTAACCAGGAAACCTCAGCACCACGTACCGTACCCGACCACAGGTTTGTGCCGGTTTCCATTTTCTATTCTCTCTCTGAGCTTCCGGAAGAGCCGATGAAACCAAGAGCAGCCGATGACAGGCTTGGATATTTTATGACCGTTCAGAAAGATTTCTCTGATACGGATGATGAATTTTTCGTTCGCAATATCAATCGGTGGCGCCTGGAGTGCGACGGAGAACCGGGTGCTGACGGGCTTTGTGACCCGAAAAAACCGATCATTTATTATCTCGAGAATACCATCCCTGAGCGATATCGCCAGCCAATGAAAGAAGGTGTAGAGGCGTGGAGCGAAGCGTTTGAAGAGGCCGGATTCCGAAATGCAGTGCAGGCAAAAATGCTTCCTGATTCCGCTTCTGCTGGTGATATACGCTACGCAACGCTTCGGTGGAATGTTTCCGATCAGCCGGGATATGGCGCTATCGGTCCTTCAGTTGTTGACCCGCGAACCGGTGAGATTCTGGATGCCGATCAGCTCTATGAAGCCAATATGTTCCTGGGATTCCGAAATACGTTTCGAAATCTCGTTGATCCACAAACGGCCATCAATGAGATTTTTAATGTAGATGAAGATGAGATGGAAGCGATGAAGATGGGAATCAAAACTGAATCTTTCTTCAATGAAATGGGCACACAGGCCAACCTTCTTCGGTCAGCCCTGTTACTCCGTGGTGAAATGACTCCGGGTGAACCGATGCCCGATTATTATGTTGATCAGGCCGCAAAATGGGTTACCATGCATGAAGTGGGTCATACACTCGGGCTTCGTCACAACTTCCGCTCCTCTGTGGATACTCCGTTCGATAAACTGCATGATGAGGAATTTACAGGTCAAAACGGCGTTTACAGCTCTGTTATGGATTATCCATCTCCAAATATCGCTTCGAATGGTGAAGATACCGGTCATTTTTACAATAAAAGTGTTGGTAGCTATGACCGCTGGGTGATCAGTTACGGGTACACCCCTGATGATGATAAAGCAAAAGAGATCGCTCGCCGATCTGCCGAGCCGGGCCATGCCTACGGAACCGATGAAGATGCGCGTGGTGCCGGAGCCGTTGACCCTCATGTAAATGTGTACAGCCTGAGTGAAGATCCGATCGCCTGGGGTCGTGACCGTGCGAACCTGATTCGCGAAATGCTGCCGCTTCTGCCCGATTTTGCATTGGAAGATAATATGCCTTTTTACGAGGTTACCGATCTCTTCCAAAGTGTGTTCTTTCAATACGCTCGGGCACTCACACCGGCTGTGAAATATATTGGCGGACAGCATCAATACCGCGACCATAAGGGAGATCCTGATGGAAGAATGCCGTTTGAACCGGTACCGCTTGAAAAACAGCAGGAAGCGCTGAATACTATTATTGATTACGCATTTGATGCCAATGCCATCAATCTGCCAGAAGATGTTTTTCAGCAATTTGGGGCCAACCGGTGGAGCCACTGGGGCCAAAGCAATACCTGGCAGGGACGTATTGATTATCCGCTGCACCAAACACTTTTAGGAGTTCAAACCAGTCTGATGAGCCAGCTCCTGAATCCAACCCGCCTGGAACGAATCCGGGATACTGAGGTAAAGTTTGGAGCCGAAAATACGGTAACGATACCAGAAGTAATGGAGCAACTGACAAACGCAATCTGGGAAGAAGCGTGGACTGCACCCGGTGGTAACATCAACAGCAACCGGCGGGATCTGCAGCGGGCTCATCTCGAACAGATGATTCGCCTGGTCACCAATGCACCATCGGGCACTCCTGCTGATGCCCGTTCCGTCGCCAGGTATACGCTAACTGACCTGCACGAACGACTTGAACTGCGGCTTACGCCACCTACCTACGATTTTGATGCCTATACAAGAGCACATCTTGCTGAATCAAAAGATCGTATACAGCGTGCACTGGATGCCGGTTTTAGTCTCGAAAACTGACATCACAAAACTATCAAAAAAGGCAGCTATCTTTCGGTAGCTGCCTTTTTTTAATTATCCTCATGATCAGGTCTCTTCAATACATCAATCTTATCAAAACATTTTTTGTGAATTTCTTAGCCTTTCCAACGCATTTTCCAGTTTCTTGGTTACCGATCTGCGGATTATTATAATCAACATAACCGTTTAATCAATTCTTATAACCGCTCCTATGAAAATAAAGCTGAACATAAAAGGTATTCTTATCTCTCTGCTTACCCTGTTTTTAGTTTTTTTGATCGGAACAGTTCTCTTCTTCAATGCCGTACCGAAAGAGAAGCGTCTTCTTGAGCTGATAAATACAGACCACAGCATCGAGGATCCAGAGTTCATCTATGAGAGTTGTTTACTCATTGGCAGACCCTGGACAAAAAACAACCAAATTGAAGTTCTTGAAAACGGTGAAGAGATTTACGATTCCATGGTCGAAGCGATCAACAGTGCTGAACGCACGATTACTTTTGAAACCTACGAATACTACGGTGACGAGGCAGCACAACGATTTTCTGAAGCATTTTCCGCAGCAGCAGAACGCGGCGTAAAAGTACACGCTCTGCTTGATTTCATTGGATCCGTTAATGCTACTGATGAACAGCTTGAGATGATGGAAGAAGCAGGTGTTGAGCTGATTCGCTGGCGTAAACCGAGCTGGTATCAGTTTGCAAGATTTAATCATCGAACGCACAGAAAATTGCTGATTATTGATGGAAATATTGGGTTCACAGGTGGCGCCAACGTCGGAGATAACTGGCTTGGAAGTGTAGAAAACGGAGCCTACAAAGATTATCATTATAAAATACGCGGATCCCTTGTTTCTGAATTGCAGGCCTCATTTTCGGAGAACTGGACATCAGCATCCGGAAGACTCATTTATGGAAACGACTATTTTTCGATCCAGGATAGTGCAGGAAATAAAAAAATGCAGGTTAGTTCAAGTCATCCTCGCGAAGGCAAGCAGAAAATGAGAAAAATGTTTATCTACTCGATGGCATCAGCCAGAGATACCGTTCGGTTTGCAACCGCCTACTTTTATCCAGATCAGCTATTTTTGGATGCGTTGCAGGAGACAGCTGAACGCGGTGTTACTGTGCAAATTTTGGTGCCTGGTGAGAGTATTGATAAGGGTTTTGTTCGCCATGCTTCGGTTAATAACTGGAGAGGAATACTCGAGTCTGGAGTAGAAATTTATGAATATCAGCCCTCGATGTATCACGCAAAATTGATGATAGCTGATAACCGTATGGTTAGCATGGGTTCATCAAACCTCGATAATCGCTCTTTCAGATTAAATGATGAAACAAACGTTAATATCTTGTCTGAAGAGTTTGCGGCTACGATGACTGAACTTTATAAAAACGATAAATCTGAAGCAGAACGCTATACGCTGAAAATGTGGGAAAACCGGCCTTATAGCAATCGGCTCTATGGATGGGTTACCGAACTGTTTGGCGCACATCTATAGGTTTCTTTCAGCCATTTTAATAAATCATTCATCAATCTGAAAATCCTCATTTCCGGGTCTTAAGGTGATAAACCACCTTCGGCAGAATTGAAAATTTTTCCGTGGAATTGAGATAGGCCCGCTCATTGAAAACGTTGTAGTTGTTCTCTTCAATTTTATCCAGAATCCGGCTGTAATTTTCCCGAGCCAGTAAAACAGGCAGGCGGCTGTCTTTAGTAAGCATCGAAACACCTTTATCCGCTTCTGCATAAAAACGTCGCGCACGCGCAATTTGAAATTTCATAAACTGGATAAATTCAGGAGTTTTTTCCCTTCTGATCAGGCTCTGTTTTGAAATACCATACTCCTGCAGCTCATCTTCAGGAAGATAAATTCGATCTCGATTTAAGTCTTCCCCGATATCCCGCAATATATTGGTAAGCTGCATAGCAATCCCCAGGTCTACCGCGTAATCAAGTGCTTTTTTGTCGGAATATCCAAAAACCTCGCTGGTCATCAAACCAACTACCGAAGCAACTTTGTAAGAATAATCGTAGAGTTCGTCGAAAGATGCGTACCGGTTTTTAATCAGATCCATTTTGACGCCTTCAAGCAAAAGCAGCGGCAACTCCAGTGAAATATTATACGTTTTCAGAGTATCAAAAAATGCAATCAGGATCGGGTCTGACTGCTCTAATCCGTTGTAGCTATTGACCAGGTTCTGCTTAAATGTATCCAGGCGCTGCTCTACTTCTTTTTCTGTAATCTGATGATTATGAATTAAATCTTCGGCCTCATCAACCAGATCATCCAGGTATCTGCACAGGCCATATATTGCAAAAATGCTGCGCTGTTTATGATTTGGCAGAAAACGAGTGGCCATATAGAACGTTTTTGCATGGATGCGGGTGATCGACCTGCAGTGTGTATAGGCTTTTTGCAAATCCGCATCATCAAGTTCTGTAATTACACCTTTATGGAAATGTGTTTTTTCATAAAACGGGCGAAAGATTGAAACCGGTAAACGTAACAGACTATTCATGCTTCTATGATTAACAAAATTATCACTGATACTGTTACTAATGATTCAGCGATTCAAAATCGTTCCTTTACCATGAATTAAAGTATTTATCTTGAAATAATTTCACTATTTTTTGTACTTCATTTGAATAGCAGTCAACGTATTCGCTAATTGACCTTTAAAGTTTTATAAAAAACGTAATGGCTCCTCAAAAAAAAATTACCATCTATCAGGTTGCCCAGCGTGCTGGTGTGGCTATTTCTACTGTTTCGCGTGTATTGAACAACTCTCCTAATGTTTCCCAGGGTACAAAAGACAAAGTTGAAGAGGCGATCAAAGAGCTAAACTTTCGCCCCCAGGTATCGGCCAGAAAGTTGGCCAGCCGAAAGCCGCAGATGCTCGCTATTGCCGTTCCATCTTTTACAACACCCTACTATAACGAAGTTCTGAAAGGCGTGAAAGATGAAATCGATGACCTTGATCTTGATATTGTAATTTATAATACGGGATCAAAAAACCCTGAAGAGGGAATCCAGAATTTCTTCAATCGCGGTACCGCCGATACGGTTATTACCATAAGCATTGACATCACTGATGAAGTTCATCACCGGCTGCAGTCTTCTGAAATTCCGATCGTTTTGGTTGGAAGCAGCCACCCGATGTACAACTATTTTGAGCTGAACAACCAGAAAGGTGGATTTATGGCGGGCGAACACCTTGTTAAACAGGGCTATAAATCCTTTGGGATGATCCTTCCCGCAATGAATACAAAATCATCGCTGCTGCGTTACAATGGATTTATTGATGCACTCAAAGAGTTCAAAATGCCGGTAAATGAAAAATTCTTTGTCCGCGGAGAAAGTAAAAAGCACGCCGGATTTACTGAAGAAGCCGGATTTGAAGCGATCTATGAATACGACAGAATGGGTGAATTCCCCGAGGCAATATTTTGCTCAAACGATACACAGGCGATCGGAGCATACCATGCCATTTCAAAGCTGGGATTAAAAATCCCCGAAGATGTTGCTATCATGGGATACGACAATATCAAATTCACGAAGTACCTCGATCTGACAACCATTGATCAGAAAATGTACAGTGTGGGTGTGGAAGCCACCAAACGTCTTGCACAAATCATCCGGAACAAAGATGAAACGAAGGTTCAAAAAACCATCGATCCGGTACTTATCCCAAGAGGTTCAACGCTACGAAAGTAATGACCAACCGCACTGATCGAGAGTTTCCCCTGGAGAACTGCATCTACGACACACGGTGTCCCGGCCTGCCAGAACCGTACCGTGGTAAAGTGAGGGACGTATATCCTCTGAATGATAAGACGCTGGGTATTGTGGTGACCGATCGCATCAGCGCATTTGATCATATCATGGGAGAGGCAATACCGTTCAAAGGCCAGATTCTGAACCTGCTTTCAAAATTTCAGTTTGAAGCCGTTGCCGATATCATTCCTACTCATATGATTGAAGTACCGCACAACAATGTAACGATTGCGCGGCGATGCGATCCAATACCCATTGAGGTGGTTGTCCGCGGATACCTGACGGGGCACGCGTGGAGAGAGTATAAATCGGGAAAACGAATGCTTTGCGGAGCATCTATGCCTACAGGCATGAAAGAGCACCAGGCATTTCCCAAACCGATCCTCACCCCTGCCACAAAAGCGGAAGAAGGCCATGATGAAGATATTTCACCAGCTGAAATTCTCGAAAAAGGGATTGTAGAAGAAAATCTCTGGCAGCAGATCGAACAGAAAGCATTTGAACTCTTTGAACGCGGCAGTGAAATTGCCGACAGGCAAGGCCTGATCCTTGTTGATACCAAATATGAATTTGGACTGTGGAACGGAGAACTCACACTTATCGATGAAGTTCATACATCCGATTCATCCCGATATTTTTATAAAAACGGGTATAAAAGACGTCTGGAAAACGATGAGCAGCAAAAACAACTCTCCAAAGAATTTTTGCGCGAATGGCTGATGGAAAAAGGTTTCAGCGGCAAAGAAGGACAGCAAGTACCCACACTACCCGACTCCTTTCGATGGAGTGTCTATAACCGGTACAAGGAGCTCTTTGAAGTATTAACCGGAAATATATTTGAACCGGAAGAAATCACGGAGTTTAATGAGACACTGGAAAAGATTCTCAAGAGATATCAATAGCAGCTGATAACTTTATCAATTCCTAAATCAGCACAATTCGATTTTGGCTGTTGATTTTTGATTACATGGGAGCTACACGCCCGTGTTGCGGCTGGATGATAATCTCTTCAACCAGCGTTCGTTTGGTTAATTGAGACATGGTAACGATCAAAGAAGCCACATCCGAAGGATTGATTAATTTATCCGGACTCATATCCGATTCTTTCCAGGATGTGGAGTGTGTCTGCCCGAGGTTAATGGCCGTAACTCCAATTTCGGTATCTTTCAGCTCTTCCCGGAGGGATCGTGTGTAACCCAGAAGTGCGTGTTTGGCAGATGCATAGGCGCCGCTTTCAGCCAGGCCGCGAAGCGCGCCCACTGAGCAGATGTTTATGATAAGTGCGCGATCCAGTTTTAGAAGATCCTTCAAAAAACGGTTCACGATATGAACGGCCGTAAATAGATTTACGTCAATCTGCTCTTTAAACTCTCCCGGTGATGTTTCGGTTGTTTTTTTATAAAGATAACTTCCGGCGTTATTGATGATAATTCCGGGAAGAGGAATGTCTGGGTCAATCGAAAGCTGAGAGATCTGATCGGGATCGGTGGCATCACAAACCAGGATTTCTACCTTCGATGCACCCGCTTTTATACACAAGTCACGGGTTTCATTCAGCATTTGCTCATTCCGCGCAAGCAGTAAAATCGGCCGGTTGGTAGAGGCTGCAAATGTGATGGCAACACTGCGCCCTATCCCCCGGCTTGCACCGGTGATGAGTACAGATGATTTGAGATACTCCATTACGGAACATTCATAAATTTGTGCGTCTGCAGGCTAATGCCCCATTGTGGATTTTTCTTCACATAATCCACTATCAGTTTGACAGATGATGGCGTCTCCCACTCCGGCTGCAGCAGCAATTGTGTAGAGGGCGGACATTTTTTAGCATTCAGCTCCGCCCACTCAATATCTTTATTTTTCAGAACCACAACTTTCAGCTCATCTACATACGGGAAATTTTCATCCAGCGGTTTTTTGAAACGTTTTGGAGAGAGCGTGACCCAATCGAGCTGACCGGACAGCGGTGATGATCCGCTTGTTTCGATATGCACATCCAGCCCTTCCTGCTTCAGGCGCACAGATAACGGTTCAAGGTTATGCAGCAACGGTTCTCCTCCAGTAATTACCGCGAATTCAGCGCCGCTATCCACCGCACGCTTAACAATATCGCCAGTTCGGGTCATAGGATGTTTCTCTTCATCCCAGCTCTCCTTCACATCACACCACCAGCAATTTACATCACAGCCGGCCGTGCGAATAAAATAGGCTGCACGTCCCGTATGCGCTCCTTCTCCCTGGATGGTATAGAAATCTTCGACCAATGGATATTCCACAGCGTCCATCTCAAGGTTTCCGGCCTTTTCCATCGTATTTATTGATCTTGTTTGTTTATACATCCTGATCGGTGTATTCAACCCAGCTTGTCTCGGTCTCCCAAACGGTGACGTGAAGATCGATATCAGCCGGTATTCTATTTTTAGTTTCTTTGTGAATATACTCTGCAATTCGCTCTGCAGTGGTGGCTACCGGAATTTCCTCATTCAAAACAGAATGGTCAAGCCCGCCTTTTTTTGAGTCAGACGCTGCCCACTTCAGCTCTTTAAAATCGCACACCATATCCGGTGTTTTCAGGTATTTTGATGGATTCAGTTTGTGTGATTTCGCTTTGATATGCACTTTATAGGTGTGTCCGTGCATACGTCCGCACTTCCCGTCATACCCATCTATAAAATGAGCGGCATCAAATTTAAACTCGGTATGTAGTACCCAGGTCGGCATATCAGTAATTCTTCAACTAAAATTTATTTTTCAGAGCGATGTCAACAATCACAGCCTTTTAAAATAAGGATTATATCGGTAGCAATCATTCTTCGATTTCGCCCTTTCACAGAGTGTATAATTACGCAAATCGGTACATTTTTTTGGGTGATGATACCACACCAAGTTCAGTGTTGAGTTAATGACAAGGAATCCACATTCATTCAGCGGAGGTGCCATCGGTGACACACAATTTTCTGAACCCTCCACACCGAACGACTTTTTACAGCTTCTATTTTGTGTGATCAACTCTCAAAACCTATATTCATAAAATTTCATTTTCTATTTAAAATCGCTTCAATTTCAACCTGCCAATAATTGTATGTATTGCATGAATGATAATGCTACTTCCCTCCACCAAAATATACTATCCGGAATCTTTGTGATTCTGTTAACACTATTGAGTTTTGAATTTACACATGCACAAAATCGAACCCTCGATGCAGACAGTTCTGTTACGACTGAATCGCAGGTAACCATAAACGGGGAGACGATTCCCTATCGTGCGACAGCCGGAACGCAGCCGGTCTGGAATAGTGATGGCGAGCCTGATGCCGCACTTTTTTATGTCTTCTATGAACGTACGGATATTGATGATACAGCTCGCCGGCCACTTGTATTCTCATTCAACGGGGGGCCGGGCTCAGCGTCGGTTTGGATGCATATCGGGTACACCGGGCCGAGATTTCTGAATATTGATGATGAGGGGTATCCTGTTCAGCCATACGGCGTTACAGAAAACAACCATTCTATCCTCGATGTAGCAGATATTGTTTACATCGACCCGGTAAACACCGGTTTTTCAAGAATTTTAAATGATGATGCAGACCGAAACGATTTTTTTGGGGTGAATGCAGACATCCGCTACCTCGCGGAATGGATTGATAACTTCGTTTCACGACACGGCCGCTGGTCTTCCCCGAAATATCTGAAAGGAGAAAGTTACGGCACGACTCGTGTTGCAGGCCTTGCGCGTCAGCTGCAGAGTTCGCACTGGATGTTTTTCAATGGCGTGATTTTGGTGTCTCCCACCGGTATGGGCCTCGAACCGCCGGCAATGACTCCGCGCTCTGAAATCCTGAAATTACCCTATTATGCTGCCACCGCATGGTATCATGAAGAGCTGGAACCCGACCTCCAAAACCTGGATCTATATGATATTCTTTCGGAAGTTGAAGATTTCACCATTGAAACCTACCTCCCGGCAGTTGCCCGCGGCGGAACACTCGACCCGGCTGAACGCGATGACATCGCTCTACAGGTGGCCCGCTACTCCGGCATCGATAAACAACATATCCTGGATTATAACCTCACCATCCCAACCTCATTTTTCTGGAAAGAGCTGCGCAGGGACAAAGGCGAAACCGTTGGGCGCCTCGACTCCCGGTATCGTGGAATTGATCGTATGAATGCAGGAAACAGCTATGATCACGATCCGGCGCTTACCAGCTGGAATCACTCCTTTACACCGGCTATTAATCATTATCTGAGGGAAGAACTGGGGTATCAAACAGATTTAAAGTATAACATATTCGGACCGGTACATCCATGGGACCGCAGCGGAAATTCAACCGCTGAAGATCTGAGAAGAGCTATGGGTGAAAATCCCTACCTGCATGTGATGGTCCAATCCGGTTACTATGATGGTGCTACGGATTATTTCTCTGCGAAATATGTGATGTGGAATATGGATCGCAGCGGGAAGGTGCAGGACCGGCTTCGGTTTGAAGGATACAGAAGCGGCCACATGATGTATCTGCGACAGGAAGATTTGGTAACCAGTAATGAACATATCCGGGAATTTATTCTCGATTCACTCCCCGGTGACGGAGTTCCGGCTGATTATTAACCTCCGTTTGATGAATAAACATTTCTATTATTCGGCATTAAGTCTCTCCGTTTTCAGGCGGAGAGCTATGGCGGGATAATATTGATCGTTGAGAATCTTCTACCCATCACACATAATTCAGCACAACTCAGCGTGGTACTTTGCGAAACTCTGCGAGTATAAAACCATACGATTTTATGGTTTATATACTTATATGCATCTAATTTCTACTTGTTCATCGAAATCAGAAACTCTTCGTTTGAAGGGGTTCCTTTCATTTTATCGAGCAGAAACTCCATTGCCTCAAAGGCATTGTGCTGGTTGAGGTAACGGCGCAAAAGCACCACTTTTTCTCTCTCTTCATCGGAAACGATAAGTTCTTCACGCCGGGTTCCGCTTTTGAATACGTCAATGGCGGGGAAAATACGTCGTTCGGCAAGTCGCCTGTCCAGCACCAGTTCCATGTTACCGGTTCCCTTAAACTCTTCGAAAATTACATCGTCCATCCGCGACCCGGTATCCACCAGTGCAGTTGCAATGATGGTGAGACTTCCGCCATCTTCGATATTCCGCGCGGAGCTGAAAAGCTGCCGCGGTGCTTTCAGCGCTTCCGAATCGATACCGCCCGACATGGTTCGTCCTGAGTTGGTGCCAGCTACGTTATACGCGCGTCCCAGCCGGGTGATGGAGTCCATTAGCAACAGAACATCATGGCCGCTTTCCACAAGGCGTTTTGCTTTTTCAAATACAATTTCAGACAACCCGATATGATTTTCCGGCTTCTCATCAAATGTTGAAGCTACAACTTCGGCATCATTTACCGTTCGCTGCATCTCTGTAACCTCTTCCGGACGTTCATCAACCAGAAGAATGATCACTTTCGTTTCGGGATTATTTTTGTTTACAGAATTGGCAATATCCCGCATAATTGTGGTTTTCCCGGTTTTAGGCTGGGCTACAATCAAGCCCCTCTGCCCTTTTCCAATCGGAGCAAAAAGATCGATCAGGCGGGTGGTATATTGTGATGGATGCGTTTCAAGTTTGTAACGCATATCGGGATAAACCGGCATCAGGTCTTCAAAATCGCCCCTGTTATCCATATCGGTAGGAATACGTCCATTCACTCCCTCTACCCTTAGCAGTGCGAAATAGCGCTCGCCAACTTTGGGCGGACGAATGATACCAATCACACAATCACCCTGGCGCAAGCGAAACCGTTTAATCTGAGATGGAGATACATAGATATCATCCGGGCTCGCCTTATAATTATAGTTTACGGAACGCAGAAAACCATAACCATCGGGAAGAATTTCAAGTGTGCCCTCGTTAAGCAGAAATTTACCCAAATCGGGTTTAATCTCTTCAAGGCGTTCATCAAGCGAAGGGGCTTCTGATTCGGGCAGCACATTGCTTACATGCTTTTTATTTTTTTTATACTGGCCTCTTTTTTTGCCCTTGTGTTCCTGCATCTGCTTTTTGCGGTTCTGGTCCGACCTTCGATTGTCGTACGTCTGAATATGAGAATCCTGTCCATATTCAATATTAGGCACACCAGCCCCGGAAGATGAGTCGCTTTCGGATTTCTGTGTATCCGCAATCCGTTCAATCAAACTCTGTTTTCGAAGTGTTGAAACACCTTTCAGCCCGATTGATTTCGCGATCTCTTTGAGCTCTTTAACAGATTTTTTTTGTAGTGATTCCAAATCAGTATATGATGTATCGGTTTGATTCTCCGACATAAGTAAATATTAATTCTTGAGTAAATTTCATGTAGAATAACGTACTGCCGTATTCGTGGAGTACGACGAAGAAAAGATCAGTTCTTTTGAGTAGTCTGGAAAAGGTTTGAACCGGTTATTGAGCAATAATGTTTCCCATCCATCGCCTAACGGTTTGATAAAAGTAAAAACTTCCTCCAAAAATTACTAATTCTGTTTTTTTATTTACAATCCAGCCTGTTTCTAAATCTTCATCTTTAACAGGCAATTTCGTTGCGTACTTAAAATATTTTTGATATTGCTCCTCCCCGGCAGCCCGTTCCGAATTGATCGGATAATAATATAATGAACCGGTTTTTGATACCAGTGAAGCCGTTTTACTATTGAGTTTATCAGACATCATAGCAAGCACGAATGTCCATTGGTCCAAAGGGGCTATTTCCTTTAATTGCCGGATCAGGAGCGAAAGTGAATCTGTGTTATGAGCTCCATCATAATACCATTGCAGATCCGGGTGCAGCTGACGGAAGGACGCTCCGTCGGGATATCGTTTTTGCCACTCATCTAAGCCATCTTGCAGAGACAGTAATGATACGGGATATTGTTCACTTAAACAACGTACTACTGAATAGACGATTGGCAGATTCAATTTCTCGGACAGCAAAAACGGACGTGCTGCATCTCCGCTCCCGGTAATCATAGTGTGGTATTCCGGAATTTGTGCAGCCTTTATCCATTCAGATTTTACCTTCTCAGCGATCGATTCAATTACCTGATCCGCTTCTGCGGGCAGATTTCCAGTTACCACAGGCCGGCCGGGTTTGATGATTCCCGCTTTTTCAGCTGCAATCTGTGCAATTGTATTTCCAAGAATATCGGTATGGTCCAGGCTAATCGAGGTGACTAAACTTACAAGAGGTTTCACAATATTTGTAGCATCAAGACGCCCGCCAAGCCCGGTTTCGTATATGGCAATATCCACCTCCTGGTCACTAAAATACCAGAACGCTATCACCGCCGAGAGCTCAAAGTAGGTTAAAGAGTGCGTTTCGAGTTCGGTTTCGTGCCGCTGAAAAAATTCCACAAGTTTGGCATCTGGAATCATTTGAGCGTCAACCGAGATCCGCTCCCTGTACTCTACCAAATGGGGCGATGTAAATAAACCCGTTTTATAACCGGCTGACTGGTACACCGATGCAAGTATCCGGCATGTTGTGCCCTTTCCATTTGTACCCGCTACATGAATGCACGGAGTGGAGAGATGCGGATTTCCAATCTTTTCGCAAAAATCCCTGATTGAATCGAGCGAAAAGTTTGCCGCGGATGCACCGCTTCTGCCAAACATCGGTATCGAATCTATGTAACCGTACACATCATCGGCCGTTTGAAATCGGGTACTCACTGTAATGCGTTCCGTTTGTAGTTTTTTAATTCACGACTCAATTCTGTAAAGAGTCCGGATTTTGAATCAAAATCGAGATCATCAATCTTCCGCACCGGCACACATTCCATCAGGCTGTTGGTACACCATATAAAATCACTATCCAGAATAGAATCAGGTTGATATTTTCCCTGCTCTGTTTTTAATCCCATTTCTTCCAGCAGGTTGATTACGATGTTTCTCATCACTCCGGGAAGAATATCACACTCAATGGACGGTGTATGAACGGTATCCCCTGTTACCCAGAACAGGTTGGCGATGGACGTTTCAGCCACATAGCCATCTGTTGTAAGCATCAGGGCGTCATCCGCGCCTCTGGCTTTTGCCTCAATAGCTGCCTGTCTGTAGTGAAGCATGTTGCTCAATTTAAGATCCGAAGGAACGGATGTATTCGGCACTACCGTAACGGATGAAGTCACGAGATTTCTTGGAGATGCCGATCGATTGTAAACATCCGCCGTTATTACCCGGTTCAGTTGAACAGGTTCCCGAACGGAATATCCGTTGGTGCCGGCAATGGATACCTGGATACGAATTTTAGCATCTGAACCGGATAAGTTGTTGGATTGAATCAGATCCGAAATTTCTTCCCTGATGACTGAGCTGTTCAAGGGTTCTGCATGGGAGTGGGTCAGATACTCAATTCCACGGTTCAGCCGGTTGAGATGTTCATCAAACCGTAAAAATGTACCGCTGTAGCTTTTGAACGTTTCAAAACAGCCCGCGCCATGGTAAAGCCCATCTGATTGTGCGTGGATTTTTCCTGCATCTTCAGAAACAACATTGCCATTTAGAGAGAGCGCCATCTTACGACTCCTCATCAAGAAGTTGTTCAATTTTCCGGACCATTTCATCTGTGTCTTTGCCCACAAGATGATCCACAATTTCACCCTTTCGATTTATAAATAATAGCGACGGCATCCCCGGCACCATCAGATCCTGGTACACCGATGTCCCGTTCACAAAAACGAAATCATAGTTCACACCGTCGATATACTCAAGTACTTGCTCATCCCCGTCCCGCGAAGCGGCGGCCACAATAATCAACTCCGGACGATTCTGTTTCTCACCGGAAAGCACCTGGTTTACTTCCATAGACATACCCGACCAGGTTGACCAGAAATGCACAACAACCGGGCTTCCCGAAAACTGTTCAACAGTAACTGAATCCTGCTCTGTGTAGCGATACAGATTCCAACTGCTTAAATCCGCTTCGCGAATTTCTTCTCTGAACGTTTCCTGCTGGTTGGATACATAACGGACTGTGCTGAAAACAATCACAAGTGCTGTTATAGCCGCACAAACAACAAGAAACAGGTTAAAATATTTGGGATCTAAACGCATAAAGAGACTGGATACTTACAGTGTGATGCTCGTTGAATATTCTCGTTAAGATACAAATAAGACTTGGAATCATCAGTGAGCAATTTGGATATGAATGGGTTTTACCTGATATAGATTTTAAAATTGAATAAAAAAAGACATGATTAATCGAACATAGGTATAATGGTATTTGACCAACACATTAAAGATGCCTTTTCTTTGGATCAATCGTTCTATATCAACTTGATCTGTACGATCTATCAAAAACCAATCCACCCAGTGATGAATTCATTTTAAAAGTAATTTATAAGCTCAAATTGAAAATTTTTACTCAAAATAACTACTTCTAAGAACCCACTTTCCGTATATTTCTTATCTGTTCAACCGTGAACGCAGGTCTTTTCGAATGAATCATTGCATGGCAATTCGGGCAGACTGGTATCAAATCAGATATAGGATCAACCTCGTATTCTCCCCCAGTCTCAGATATTTGATTTCTATGATGAACGTGGATAAATCCTTTTCCCACTTCACCGAATTTCTCTTCAAAATTGAAGTCACACACTTTGCAAGAAAACCCGTGATGTTTTAAACATACTTCTCTTGCTTCTGTACTTCTTTCATAAGAGGTTTGAAGAATATTTCTAGCATTACCTTCTATAAAAGTCTGATTGGTACTTTGCTTTTCAATCGAACCAAGATATTTGACAATAGACATTAACAGTCTATCCAAAGAAGATTGATTTTCTCTATTAGTCCAAGCTGGCTTTTTTTTATGTGAATCGATAGCATTGGGTTCTACAAAGAAAGAATCGTCAAATAAAGCAGATGTTGTACCAGTTACTAAGCCTATTTCGCAATCAGGCTCATCTGAAAGTGGCTTTATATAAAACTTTTCAGCTCTTACTTCGTAGCCATCTTCATCAAACTTTTCGATTAACAGAGGATGGACGAAAACAAGCTCATTCTCTTTTCTATTTTGCCTGTGCGGTCTTTGCTCTTTCTCGAATTGAAAACCAGCATCTTCCATCTTGAGTCTGAGCGTGTGATATATTTCCTTTCTATCTGCCATATTTTGTTACTCTGCTTAATGAATTTGCTCATAAAGAGTATAAGCATAGTATTTTACTCTTTGAAATGATTGGTCTGAAATCTCTGAATTTTAGAGATTTGAACAGTCTGTAAACTTTTACTTTATGGGATTGCCGTTTTTCTGATCATACAGTTACACCAATAAAAGATCTGAGACTATGAACGACGAGATATTTTCATATACTTACACGCAAACGACACTAAAGCAGATTACACTTGATGAGCTATCGGATATACTTTGATAAACGGCATTCGATCCCAGAATTTGGGATTTAATTTTGATTGAGGCTATTTTGAGAAATGGAAAACGAAGAAGTTAAAAAGGGAAAAATTCTATCAGGTTTATCTTTTGCTCTATTTGTATATAACTTAGCAGGTGGACGCATATCAGAGTCAGGCAACCTTCTTGGATCAGCTGTTATTGTGGAAAATCCAACTGTAGTTGAAGTATCAATTTTCATCTTTTTTTGTTACTTGGCGTATCGTTACAAAATGGCGTTGCCGAACCCTTTGAAATCATTTAGGAAAGCTACAATGGGTCATATCATAAGAGACAAGTCATATCATAAGAGACAATATGTTTAACAAGTATAAAAAGGTATTACTTGATAAAAAAAAGAGAGAGATAAACGAAGGAAAGGGGCAAGATGAAAATGTCAATTCATTATCTTTTTTTGCTAGTACTGGTATAAATTCTGGATCTATTGAAAAATCACGCAATGGTTACACAATAAGTCTATTAATTAGTTTAAACCCAGGGGGGGGGTAAAAACAATCACACCGAGACTTGAAACATGGCGTGTTTGGTTTTATAGTTTAAAAACAATTTTCTACAAAGAGGATTTTTGGGTGATTATATTGCCTTGGCTTCTTTTTGTAATCGCTTTCTTATCATACATACCTAAAATAGTATGTATAATTCAGGGGAATTATTAAATGGTACTTGCAAACCTCAACAATATCTTCCGCACCTGAGTGGCGTGAAACCTCTATCTATCCGCGTGCGATTCTCTTTCTCATGTAACTGGTCGGCTATGGTATGAAACGATTCTACTAATGAACTGGGGAAAGATAAAGATAAGTGAGATATCTCAGTTCAAACGCCGCCTCCCTCCATACATGCATTGAAGCGGCAAATCGTTGATTATAATTCAGCAGACAATCAACGGAATATGTTTCAAACCCGTCGCACGATCTCGCATGATGGTTGATTGTTGTTTATCTCCATCAAGCAGAGATTCAAAATGGGTGTAACCCGTCAGATCCATCCTCTCGAAAGGTTATGAACGATACTGAAAAAATTCCTATTTCTAACATGTTATGCATGACGAATGAAATTGTAAGCAAAAGGAACACATACACTTCACTATATTTTTGTAGATTCTGCCAACTCTTCATTTAAAGATCACTCATGTATATTGATAAACCGACCTCCTTCACGGATTATTACGAACTTACGATGGCCCAGGGATACTTTTTGGAGGGTGATAGAGAGAAAAAGGGTGTCTTCGATTACTTCTTCAGAAAAGTGCCTTTTGATGGCGGATATGTAGTTTTTACAGGCCTGAATGATCTGCTGGAAGCACTGGAGAATTTCACTTTCCGGGATTCCGAATTAAGCTATCTGAAAAAAGAAGGTTTCGACTCCGGTTTTCTGAACTACCTGGCTGATTTCAAATTTACCGGTTCACTCTATTCACCCAAAGAAGGCGAGGTTGTATTCCCGAATGTACCGCTGATCCGCGTGGAAGGTGATTTGATCGAAACACAGCTCATTGAGACGCTTTTGCTCAATATCCTGAATTTTCAAAGTTTGATTGCGACCAAAGCGTCCCGAATGCGCTATGCCGCTGGTGAAGATGCAACCCTGCTCGATTTCGGTCTTCGCCGTTCACAGGGGCTTGGCGGAATCCACGCTACCCGGGCCGCTTACATTGGCGGATTCGACGGCACATCCAATGTCTACTCATCCCAGCAATTTGGCATACCTGCCAGCGGAACCATGGCTCACTCCTGGGTCCAGTCGTTTGATGACGAACTCGAAGCTTTTCGCACCTATGCCAGACATTTCCCCGATTCCACTGTGCTGCTTGTTGATACATACAACACACTTAAATCCGGCCTCCCAAATGCTATCACCGTAGCAAAAGAGTTGAAAGAAAAAGGGCATTCACTCAAAGGAATCCGTCTCGATAGCGGTGACCTCGCCTATCTGTCCAAACAATCACGAAAATTACTGGACAATGCAGGCTTCACGGATGTGAAAATTGCGGCTTCCAATCAGCTTGATGAGCGCGTGATTGCCAGTCTAAAAAACCAGAATTCCCCGATTGATATATTCGGCGTGGGAACGCGGCTTGTAACAGGGCACAACTCTCCTGCGCTGGATGGCGTTTATAAGCTGAGTGAATCGGGCTCTGAGCCTAAACTAAAAGTATCAGAAAACATTGAAAAGATTACACTGCCGGGAGCTAAATCCGTTCGGCGATATCTGAATGGTGACGGAATGTATTACGCGGACGCCATCGGGATGAAACAGGATGATCCGTTTGAATTGATTCATCACCCAACCTTTCCCGCAAAGGAGGTATCTCTTGAAGGAAGAGAGTTTTATCCGCTGTTAAATGAAATAATGAACAATGGTGAGATCAAATCCAGGCAGGTTTCTATTTCGGATTCGAAGGAATATTGCAGAGAGAGCCTGGCTAAACTTCCGCGGGAGTATAAACGTTTTGATAATCCGCACATTTATAAAGTTGGAGTTACACCGAAATTGTTAACCTTGCGTGATCAGCTTCTTGATCAGCATAAAATCTAATTTACCCATGAAAGCGCTGCTTTTAGTAGATATTCAAAATGATTTTTGTAAAGATGGTGCACTTGAAGTGCCGGATGCCAATCGTATTCTGCCTGTTGTAAACAAGCTTATCGATTCGTTCGACAGGATTATTCAAACGCAGGACTGGCACCCGGACGGACATCACTCGTTTGCTGCCAGCCACGAAGGAAACGAACCGTACGATACTGTGGAGATGGATTACGGAACCCAGGTTCTCTGGCCGGATCACTGCGTTCAGGGTTCTCATGGAGGTGAGTTCCACCCGGATCTGAATACTCAAAAATCCCAGGTGATTATTCGCAAAGGATATCGCAAAGAGATCGATTCATACTCTGCATTTTATGAAAATGACCAAAAAACGAAAACCGGGCTGACAGGCTACCTGAACGATCGCGGAATCACGGATCTCTACACCGCAGGACTGGCTACTGATTTTTGCGTTAAATGGTCAGTTCTGGATGGAATCAAGGAGGGATTTAAGATGCATATCATCGAAGATGCTGTCAAAGGAATTGACATCGACGGATCGCTGGATGCTGCATGGAGCGAGATGAAAGAAGCCGGCGTTGATGTGGTAACCTCAGAAAGCCTGATCTCTTGAGTACGTCAGCCAGTGATTTTGATGTTACGATTCTTGGAGCTGGAATTGCGGGTTTAGCTGCCGCAGATGCACTTTTACAACGCCAGGTAAACGTTGCAATCATCGATACGGGCTTGCCGGGGGGCGGATCATCCGGAGCTCCGCTTGTTCTAATTAACCCAGCTACGGGCCGCCGTGCAAAGCTTGTTGAGCATGCTGAAGAATCCATCATAGCAACAGAAGACCTTCTGAAACGAACCGCGAAATTTGCAGGGGAAATCTTCTATTCAAAAAACGGAGTCCTGCGCCCCGCCTTAACGAAAGACCTTGCTGATGACTTCCGCCGATCTCCTGATAAGTATGACTGGCCGGGCGAAGACTGGATCAGCTGGCTTGATAAAGAACCGTTCGAGAAGAAATATCCTTGGTTTGGGGAGCATTCAGGCGGACTTGAGATTCCACACGCGTTTACGGTGGTAGCCGATCGGTACATAGAATTTCTCACAGATTATTTGCGATCGAAAGGTTTACAAACGTTTTTTGAGACGGATTACAATATCAATACTTCAGAGGATCAGACTTTTTCCATTGATCTTGAAAACGGCCGGTCGTTTTCAACGAAAGCGATTATTTACGCTGCGGGCTCTGCCATCACACAAATTCCTGAATGGGATTTTCTGCCGGCGAATAGCATTAAAGGTCAGCTTCTGGACCTTACATTTGCGGAAGAACTGCCTTTCAATCACTCCGTTTCCAGCATGGGCTATTTCGCTTTCAACCCGGCTACTCCCCATCGGCTGGTTGCAGGCAGCACGTATGAACATCACTACACTCACCTTGACACAGATAAAGAAGGTGAAACATACTTATACAAAAAACTGGAACGTACATTTCCCGGTTTACCAAACCGACGTCATTCCAAAAAAATGTGGGCCGGTGAGCGCGTGAGTCTGAACGACCATAAACCGGTGATCGGGGCACATCCCGAACTGAAAAACCGCTATATCATTGGCGGACTGGGATCTAAAGGAATAATATACAGTCCGCATCTTGCCAAACAGCTTTCAGACCTCGTCCTTGATGGTCGGCCTGTGGATCTTGAATTCAGCCCTTCCCGTTTTCTGGATCACTAAATGGCTTTTCGCCATCTAAAAATTCAACTGCAACTTCGCTTCACAGTCATTTTCGATCCGTTTGGATTCTATGACTGAGATTGAATTCAGAGTTCGAATGATGCCACACCTACGGTGCTTCTATAAAAATCGGTCTCCTTGTACCCCAGAGATTCACTTTGTGAACCTCTGGGGCTACGAATATGCCGCCCCGAAACGGGGCTGGCTTGCAGCCATAAAAAGATGAATGCCATTCATTATATATACGATCTACTGTTTTAAATGAAACCTATTTTGTAGCCAAACCATCGCCATTTTGTGGAAGTTGAAATAGAGAAACCACTATGGACGCAGGCGGCCGAGCATTCTCGGGAACGGAATGGTTTCGCGAACATGGGATAGACCGCAGAGCCAGGAGACCGTTCGTTCCAGTCCGAGGCCGTAACCGCTGTGAGGAACCGATCCATATTTTCTGAGATCAAGGTACCAGTCGAACGCTTCCTCGGGCAGATCGTGCTCTTTGATTCGCTCCTGAAGATTTTCCAGGCTGTCTTCCCGCTCACTTCCGCCAATAATTTCACCGTAGCCTTCAGGAGCCAGCACATCCAGTGCAAGGGCCAGTTTTTCATCTTCTGGATCACGCTTCATATAAAACGCTTTTACCGCCGCAGGATATCGGTGGACCATTACCGGAGTATCGTACTGCATGGTAAGAATGGTTTCATCACTTCCGCCAAAATCGTTACCCCACTCAAAGTTTGCGGCCGACTCTTTCCAAACCGGAATATTTCTGAGGTCCTCTTCAATCTGATCAATTCGCGCGTGAATCTCCTTAACCCGTTCATCAATCTGGGCTTTTCTCCACTTTTTGGCAGATCCATGCTCTTTTTTGATCTCTTTCTCTTCCTGCTGAATATCTTCAAGCTCTTTTTTCCGATCTTCTTCCATCTCATTAAGCATTTCAGCCGTAGCATCACTTTTCAGCTGTTCAACCGCATCGGTATAGGAGATTTTTTTGAACGGTTCAGCGACAGCTTTTTTCAGATATGTAGTATCCCGTTCCAAAGTTTTCAGCTCGCTTTCATGTTTTTCAAGCACGGTACTGATGATAAACTTGAGCATTTTTTCAGCAAGCTCCATGTTCATATCCAGGTCATAAAACGCCATCTCCGGTTCAATCATCCAGAATTCGGTAAGGTGTCGGCGCGTTTTGCTTTTTTCAGCTCGGAAGGTTGGCCCGAAAGTGTACACTTTTCCGTGCGCCATCGCCATCGCTTCAGCGTAAAGCTGACCGGACTGAGTGAGGTACGCTTTCTCATCAAAATAGTCCGTTTCAAAAAGTGTGGTTGTGCCTTCGGCCGCATTCCCGGTAAATATCGGGGCATCCATCTGGATAAAACCTTCCCCCTGGAAAAATTGATGAATCGCGAAAACAATCGTATTTCTAACCTGCATTGCCGCCCACTGGCGCTGACTTCTCAGCCAGAGATGACGGTTTTCCATCAAAAATTCTACACCATGATCTTTTGGTGTGATGGGATAATTTTCAGCCACCTGGTAAACTTTCACATCCGTGGCATGAAGTTCATAACCGCCCACGCTTCTGTCGTCTTTTATCACTTTGCCTGAAATTTCCAGGGAGCTCTCCTGTTTCAGCGTACCGGCGGCTTCAAAAACTTCCGACGAAACTTCCTGCTCCGAAACGATACACTGGCAGAGGCCGGTTCCGTCCCGCAACTCCAGAAAGTGAAGCCCTTTACTGCTCCGGCTGTTATATATCCAGCCTTTTAGCGTTACAATTTCATTTTCGTGATTTGAAAGCTGATGTATGGTCGTCATAAAATAATGTTGTATATCGGTCTTGTGATTATTAAATCAGAAATTCGTTTTGAGAACAAGTTGCTAACCTTATCCTCTTATTTAGTCATCAGATGAGTTGTTAGAAATATCGAGTTATGCTGAATCAATATTAATATATGATTCATGGGTGACTCATCACTGACTTGAAATTAGTTGTCCTTCTGCTCTTTTTCAGGCAGTAATATTGTTTCTGAAAAAAGTGTCGGATCAAAGAAAGATTTCGAGAATTTAAGAAGATCTTCCTGGGTAACTGAATTAATATTCTCCACAAGTTCATCGAGTGAAACGAATCGGTCGAAGTAGATCTGGCTTTTGGCAAGGCGAGTCATTCGGTTACTTGTGCTTTCCTGAGACAGCATCAGTTTCCCTTTCAGCTGTGCTTTAGCCTCAGCAAGCTCCTGCTCCGGGACCGGTTCCTCTCGAATCTTCTCGAATTCCCGAGTAATAAGTTCCCGTACGTGATTCACATACTCTTTGTCTGTTCCAATATATACGCCAAACAGGCCGGAATCGGTATACGATTGGTTGAACGTGCCTATGGAGTAGCAATATCCATACTTCTCGCGAATATTTTGATGCAGTCTTGAGCTCATTCCGCCTCCCAAAACCGTATTGGCCAGCAGCAGCAGATATTTATCTTCATGATCGTAATACAACCCTCTGCGACCCGTTATCATATGAGTCTGTTCGATCGCTTTGTGCAGCTCTTTTTTAAACGGTTTATAATCCGTCAGTGGCTGATCCATCGGTTCAACATCCCCTCTGCTCTCCATATCCAGAGATTCAGAAACCATCTGTACAACGTTTTCGTGATCTGCATTTCCGGCAACGGCAACAATCAGGTTTGATGGTTTATAGCGATCCCCGATATAATTAAAAAGATCATCCCGAGAAAAAGAGGATACCGTTTCCTCAAATCCGATGACAGGCCGGCCAATAGGGTGTTTATTAAATGTGCGCTTGCTGAACTCCTCAAAGATGGTATCGTCCGGGCTGTCGCGATACATTTTCATCTCTTCAATCACTACTTTTTTCTCTTTCACCATCTCCTCTTCGGGAAAGGTAGAGTTTCTTACCATATCAGATAGAACATCCAGGGCAACCGGCAGTTTCGTATCAAGGCAGCGGGCGTAGTAGCAAGTATATTCAGTTGATGTGAATGCGTTCAGGTATCCGCCTACAGATTCCATGCTAAGTGCAATATCATAAGACGATCTGTTTTCTGTGCCTTTGAACAGCATATGTTCCAGAAAATGAGTGATTCCTGCCTGTTCTTCGGTCTCATTACGGCTTCCTGTTTTTACCCAAATGCCAACAGTAACACTTTTCACGCTTTTTATCTCTTCTGTTACAACCTGGATACCATTGGGAAGCGTTGTTTTGTGTACCGATTCGATTTCACTTACTGCTTTCATGCGAATGTTTTTTTGAAAATATTACTGTTAATAAACCTATATATCGCTTTGTAAAAAAAATAGCGCCCTCTGCTCAAGGGCGCTACAAGATTCATATAAAGCAAGGCGAAGAGTGTTACGCTTCGTCCGGATGAGGAAGCAGAGCCTTTCTTGAGAGGCGCAGTTTTCCGCCATGCTCAACTTTAAGCAGTTTAACTTCAATTTCATCTCCTACAGAAATCACATCTTCCACATTCTTCACGTGGTCATGATTCAGTTCGGAAATATGAAGCAAACCTTCTTTTCCAGGCACAATCTCTACAAAAGCACCATACTCTTTAATTGCTTTCACAGTGCCTTTATACGTTGCTCCTTCGTCGAGCTGACCCGCAACGGCCTGGATTCGTTTCTTGGCAGCTTCCGCTTTCTCGAGTGAATCAGCAGTAATAGTAATCTGACCTTTGCCCGCTTCATCCTCTTCGATCCAGATTTCAGTATCTGTCTCTTTCTGAAGTGTTTGAATCACTTTTCCGCCCGGCCCAATCACTGCGCCAATGCTGTCGCCGTCAATCGTCATATTGATAAACTGCGGTGCATATTGCGAGATCGTGTCTCGTTTCTCTGAAATGGTTTTTGCCATCTCTTCAAGAATGTGCATACGTCCGCCGTGAGCCTGCTGGAGTGCCTGCTCGAGGAGTTCAAACGAAATTCCTTTCACTTTCATATCCATCTGTGTAGCTGTAATACCGTCAGCTGTACCGGCTGTTTTGAAGTCCATGTCTCCCATGAAATCTTCCTCGCCCTGGATATCAGAAAGAACTACGGTGTTGTTTTCACCCACAATCATACCCATTGCGATTCCGGCAACCGGTTTCTTCAGGGGCACACCAGCATCCATCATCGCCATAGAGCCGCCACAAACGGAGGCCATGGATGATGAACCGTTCGATTCTGTAATGTCGGATCGAACCCGGATAACATATCCGAACTCTTCCCATTCAGGCAAAAGCATTTTAAGCGCACGCTCTGCAAGGTGACCGTGGCCAATTTCTCGTCGGCCCGGACCTCTTAAAAAGCCGGCTTCGCCCACACAGTAAGGAGGGAAATTGTAGTGGAGCATAAATGTTTTGTCCTCTTCATAAAAGAGAGTGTCCACGCTTTGTGCATCACGTTTGGTTCCGAGTGCAACCGATACCAGTGCCTGTGTTTCACCACGGCTGAAGATCGCTGAGCCGTGAACTCTTGGCAGGTAGCCAACTTCAGTCCAGATATCACGAATATCTTCCGGTGAACGCCCGTCAATGCGGCGCTTATTCTCCAGAATCATATTACGAAGTTCGTTTTTTACCATATCACCGTAAAATTCGGAGATCTGTCCGCCTTCATCTTCGTACTCTTCCTCGGCCGTAATCGCTTCAATGACCTCGTTTTTCAGGTCGCTTACTTGTCCGTTAAACTCTTCTTTTCCGAGACCTGTGCCAACAATATCTTTTAATTTTGATCCAACACGCTCTTCTACTTTAGACTTCAGTTCTTCGTTTACAGGCTCAGGTTCGAATTCTCGTTTCTCAACTCCAAATTCTTCTCTGAGTTCTTCCTGGAACTGGCAAAGTTTTGCAATGGCCTTATGTCCTTCTTTGATCGCTTCGAGCATCTCTGCTTCGGTGATCTCTTTCATTTCGCCTTCAATCATCAGAACACTGTCTTCTGTTCCGGCCACAATCATATCGATGTCGCTTTTTTCAAGCTCATCGATTGTTGGGTTGATGACAAACTCACCATCAATACGGCCAACTTTGACCTGAGACATGGGCCCGTCAAACGGAATATCGGAAATATGAGTAGCTGCAGAGGCTCCAAACGCTCCGAGTACATCCGGCTGGTGTTGTCCGTCTGATGAATAAACCTGGCAAATATACTGTGTTTCGTTGAGGTAACCATTTGGGAACAGAGGTCTTAAACTTCTGTCGATCAATCGGCTGGCCAGAGTTTCACCGTCTGATGGCCGTCCTTCTCTTTTCATAAATCCGCCGGGAAATTTTCCGCCGGCCGTAAAACTTTCTCGCAAATCAACAACCATCGGGAAAAAAGACTGTCCCGGCTTTGCTTCTTTTGCACTTACAACTGTGCAAAGCACCATTGTTTCACCCATAGTTACCATCACTGCACCGTCAGCCAGCTTTGCCAGCCTTCCTGTCTCAACAGTAATTTCTTTTCCGGGTGCAAATTCAACACTTCTTTTAATTGCTTTCATATATAAATGTTCTGTTCCTTTCACTGTTTACAACTATTCTATGAATATGAGTTTTGGAGATGAGAGAATAGCCAAACACAACTCCAAAAAAAAAGGCACACAGTGAGCTGCGTGCCTTTGATAATACGCTTACTTACGAATTCCAAGCTTTTGAATCAGCTCACGATATTTTTCAATATCATTATTTCTCAGGTAGGTGAGCATTCGTTTTCGCTGGCCAACCATTTTCAGCAGGCCTCTCCGGGAAGAGTGATCATGCTTATTCTCTTTCAAATGTTCTGTTAGATGGTTGATCCTTTCTGTTAACAGCGCAATTTGTGCTTCCGTTGAACCTGAATTTTCTTCTGATCCGCCAAACTCAGTTACGACTTCCTGTACTTTTTCTTTACTTATGCTCATTTCAAAAATATATAAATGTTCTATTATGTATAGCTTATAAAAATAAGCTTAATTCGTCTGTTTTGCAACGTTTGGACGCTTTGTTTTCAAAATCTTTACTGCCTGCATTTTATCCTTCGCAAGCTGCTCTTTCAACGCTTCAACTCCATCAAATGACTGTTCATCCCTGATTCTTTTTACAAATTGTACCTGAATCTCTTTTCCATATATATTTTCATCAAAAGAAATAATATGCACTTCCATGGTTAGCCCTTCCCCCTTAAATGTCGGGCGAAAGCCAATATTCATCATTGCCGGATAGTACTCGCCGTCAACCCGGGCCCACACTGCGTAAACCCCTTTTTTCGGAATGATTTTTTTGTCCAGATCGATCTGAATATTAGCTGTGGGATAACCAATCTCTTTGCCTCTTTTATCCCCATGAACAACAGTGCCGTTTAAAATATAGTACCGGCCAAGAAATTTTTCAGCCTGTTCTACATCACCTTTCCCCTGCAGGGCATTCCGGATTGATGTACTGCTTACCGTTTTGTTTTCAACTTCTTGTTTTGAAACTACATGAGATTCGAATGAAAGTTCTTCCCCGAGTGCACGAACGGTTTCAATGGTTCCTTCCCGGTCTTTGCCAAACTGGTGATCGTACCCGATCACGAATTTCTTTACCCCGATTTTTTTCCAGATCACCTCGCGAATAAACGTCTCTGAACTCATCAATGAAAAATCACGGTCAAACGGAATCACTACCATTTCATCGATTCCCAGATCAGCCAATAGTTCGCAGCGTTCAGATAACGTGCTGAGTAATTTGATGCCGTCGGAACCCGGATTGATGATATCGCGCGGATGTGGATCGAATGTGACAATCACACTTCTGCACCCGCACTCTTCAGCTTTATTAAGCACAGATTGAATCAGCACTTTATGACCCTCGTGAACACCATCGAAGGTTCCAACTGTCAACACCGTGTGATCATCGCGTTTAACATCATCAAGAAATACCAGTTTCGACATGGTTCTTATTTTTTCAATTTCTGGTCGAATTCTTCCGGCAACAAAGCATCATCAACAAAAAAATCTCCGATGGCAGTTCTTCGCAGTGCCGTCAAATGAGCCCGGCTATTCAGCTCCAGGCCAAGATCGTGACCAATGGAACGAATATACGTACCCTTTCCGCAACGTATCCGAAGATCAACCTCCGGTAAACGGCAATCCAGGATCTCAATTTGATCTATTGTAACCTGGCGTGGTGGTGTTGTGACTTTCTCTCCCCTGCGCGCTTTTTTATAAAGTCGCTCGCCTTCTACCCGAATTGCAGAATAGATGGGGGGTGACTGAACGATTGTACCGGTAAATTTCTCTTTTATAACGTTCTCGATTTCCTCTTTAGTGATGTGCTCCCATTCAGAATGTTCATCTGGCTCGAGTGCCGCATCATAACTTGGGGTGGATGAGCCGAATCTTACGGTTGTTTCATACACTTTATCCCCGTCCTGGAATTGAGAGATTGTGCGGGTAGCTTTTCCGGTGCATATAATTAAGAGTCCGGTAGCGAGGGGATCCAGTGTTCCTGCATGACCCACTTTTTTTGGTGGAACACGATTTCTAATATATCGGACAACATCAAAGCTGGACCAACCTAACGGTTTATCCATGAGTATGGCGGCGCCGGTGGTAAATGAATCCGGACGAATGATGGCGCTGTTTTTGGCAACAACAGGAAGCTGATCAATTGGAATCACCTGTTTAGCCATAGAGATCAGTCGTTACCGGAAGATTCGTTTCCGGAACGCTGCTCTTTTACCTTGGTAAAAAGCTTTTCCATCTTATTCACATATTCTGCAGTATCATCTTCAAAAAACAGAAGTTCAGGAATTCTTCGCACCTGGTTTTTAATTTTTGATGCGAGATCATACCGGATTCTATCCTGGTTATCATCAATGAACTGGTAGATGGACTGCGGATCCCTGTCTTGAGTAAAAACACTCAGGTACACCTTTGCAATGGAAAGATCATCCGTAAGACGAACCTGCGTGACTGTTATAAACGTACCTGATGGCTGATAGCTCTGCTGGAGAATCTGCCCCAGGTCTTTTTGAATAACGGAAGCAAGTCGTTTTGTTCGAATACTCATGGAGAAACTCCTGTTATACCTATTTTGCGTCTTCTAATGTACGCTTCTCTTCCTTGATGGTGTAACTTTCAAATTCATCGCCGACTTTGACATCGTTATAGTTTACAATACTGATTCCGCATTCGTAACCAGATTGTACTTCTTTCACATCATCTTTAAAGCGTTTCAGTGAATCAATCTCACCATCCCAGATGACAACACCATCACGAATAATTCGTATTGGATTGTTTCTGTGAATTTTTCCTTCGGTCACGTAACATCCGGCAATGGTACCCACTTTTGACACCTTAAAGACTTCACGAACCTCAACCATACCCATAATTTCTTCTGAAATTTCGGGGCTGAGCATTCCTTCCAGTGCGTCGTGGACTTCATCAACAGCATCATAAATCACGCTAAAGAGTCGAATATCGATGCTTTCCGCTTCAGCGAGTTTCCGGGCTGAGGCAGTTGGCCTTACCTGGAAACCAATAATAATGGCGTCTGATGCGGATGCAAGCAGCACATCAGATTCGGTAATTGCACCCGAACCGGTATGAATGACACTCACGGAAACTTCTTCTGTACCAAGTTTCTGGAGGGCTCCTGAAAGTGCTTCAATAGAACCGTCAACATCAGCTTTGATGATGATATTCAATTCGGATACTTCTCCAAGTGCCATTCGTCTTGAGAGATCATCCAGGGTAAGATGTTTCGTTCTTCGTAGTGACTGTTCCCGGCGAATTTGCTGCCGCTGATTTGCAATATCTTTAGCCGTTTTTTCATCAGCCGGTACAATCAGCCGGTCGCCTGCCTGTGGAACCGAATCGAACCCGGTCAGCTGAACAGGAGTGGATGGCCCCGCTTTTTTAAGCCTTTCACCATGTTCATTTTCCATAGCACGTACCCGGCCGAAACATGGCCCGGCAACAAATGGATCACCTACTTCAAGTGTACCGTTTTGAATTAGAATATTGGCGACGGTACCTTTTCCTTTATCAACGCGGGATTCCAGCACAATTCCCTGAGCAAGTCTGTTTGGGTTGGCCTTCAATTCGAGCAATTCAGCTTCGATTAATACTTTTTCAAGAAGGTCATCAATTCCCATTCCGGTCTCTGCTGATACTTCGGCGATCTGGGTGTTTCCACCATACTCCTCAACAATCACATTGTGTTCGGTGAGCTGTTGTTTAATTTTGTCAGGATTTGCACCGGGTTTATCCATTTTGTTTATCGCAACAACAATAGAAACACCGGCTGCTTTGGAGTGATTAATCGCCTCAATGGTCTGGGGCATCACAGAATCGTCGGCTGCAATAACAAGAATCACAATATCCGTTGCCTGGGCACCACGGCTCCTCATAGCGGTAAACGCCTCGTGACCGGGAGTATCCAGGAAAGTAATCTTTTTATTATCTTCGGTTTTTACTTCGTATGCACCCACGTGCTGAGTAATTCCCCCAGCCTCACCGGCTGCTACTTTTGCTTTCCGGATGTAATCAAGAAGTGAAGTTTTACCGTGATCCACGTGCCCCATAACGGTAATAATCGGAGAGCGGGGTTCAAGATCTTCAGGATCATCCTCCTCTTCCACATAAATTTCTTCGACAACCTCATCGGCATCTACAAAATTGACGTCATAATCGAATTCATCTGCCACAAGTTCAATCGTGGCGGCATCAAGCCGTTGGTTGATTGAAACCATCATGCCAACGTTCATACACGTTGTAATAACGTCGGTTGGTTTTACTTCCAGAAGTTCAGCAAGATCACTTACGGTAATAAATTCGGTTACATCAATGACATTATCTTCAAGTTCACTGAGCTCATCCTGTAACTGACGCTCCTCTTCCCTTTCTTCTTTTCGCTGCTTTCTGCGTTTAGCCCGTTTACTTCCTACGGTATCAGAATCCTTCATGCGTGCCATCGTTTCACGCATTTTCTTATCTACATCTTCCTCATCAACTTTGGAACGACGAGATTTTTTCTTGGTTTTTTTAGTCTTTTTAGTGGATTTGTCAGAGTCTGATTTGGTTTTACGCTTCGTCTGCTGCTCGTCATCTCCCCTGTCTTTCCGACGTTTGCGTTTCTTAACCTTCTTCGACTTATCTGAAGTGAAGGATACCTTACCTACCACTTTTGTCCCTTTAAGACGACCGGCAGAACCGCGGATCACTTTTCCTTCTTCTTCGTCTTCGTCGTCATCTTCATCCTCTTCTTCTGCTACCTCATCATCTTCTACATCCTCTTCATCATAATCATCATCTGCGTCTTCATCATCATCTGCGTCTTCATCATCTTCTGTCTCTGCATCACTCTTCTCTTCAGCAGCAGGTTTCTTTATCTCCTCTTCAATTTCAGTTTCAGTGCCTGCCGGTTTAGTATCCTCATCGGTTTCTTCTGATTCTTCCGGTTGGGCTTCAGCTTCTGCAGCTTTTTCGGTTTCAGGTTCAGGTTTCTCTTTCTGTTCCTCAGCTGCTGGTTTTTTCTCTTCTTTTTCCGGTTCCGGTTCTGGTTCTTTTTCAGCTTCCGGCTCCGGCTCTGGTTCGGGTTTTGGTTCCGGCGGAGTCTCCATCGGCTCGAGAGAGCTTTCCGGTGATTCTACATTTTTAGGTTTCGACTCTGACTTTTTCTCAGATTTGGGTTCCGGTTTTTCATCTTCCGGCTCCAGGTCATCAAGCGGTTCGAGAAAACTGTCTAACGTTACGCTCTCGTTACGGTTCGACATAATCTGGCTTCTGCGGCTTTCGTACTCTTCGCGCGCCTTGGCATGCTCTCTGCTTTTTTCCTTGTCATCGCCATATTCGGAAGCCAGCACCTCGTACATTTCGGGCGTAATCTTGGTATTCGGACGATTAGCAACATCAAAATCATGCTCTCCCAATGTATCGACAATCGATTGGGTCGCAACATTAAATTCTGATGCAACTTTAAATAGTTTTTTTGGCTTCTTGTCCGTCATATAAAAGTGTAATGGATTTTTATCAGTAATTCTTAGTTAACCGCACCCCTAAAGTTACGATCAATCTTGTTCGTCCTCAAATTCATAGGCAATGATATCGATAATTCGTTCTGCTTCTTCCTTATCGATTTTGCCTTCCGTTCGCCGGACGAGTTCTTCTTCATCGAGTTCAAGCACTGCACGAGCGCTGTCACAACCAATATCATGCAGCAATGCGATGGTTTCTGGCCCGAAATCAATTTCAAACTCATTGATGTCAATATCATCTTCTTCTTCAACTTCGCGGAAGACGTCAATTTCAACTTCTGCCAGTTTAGAGGCCAGCCGTATATTCACTCCACCTTTACCGATCGCTTTGGATACTTCATCGGCAGGAACGAGAACGTTGGCTTGTTTCCCATCGTCCGTAAGCTCAACTTTTAAAACTCTTGCAGGCTGAAGCGCACGTTTGATAAACTCAAATTTATCCGGCGTGTAATTGATTACATCAATATTTTCATTTTGAAGTTCCCGAACCACAGCGTGGATACGAATTCCCTTCATACCTACACATGCACCAACAGGATCTACCCGCTCATCGTGCGATTGTACCGCCACTTTTGAGCGATCTCCCGGTTCACGGGCAATTCGCACCAGTTCAATAATTCCGTCAAACACTTCAGGAATCTCGTTTTCAAACAGGCGTTCCAGGAACATGGGTGATGTTCTGGAGATAATCACCGTTGGATTGCCCCCGATTCTTTTTACCTCAACAACAACCGCACGAATCGTATCTCCTTTGCGGTAACGATCTTTATAGATCTGCTCATTTTTCGGAAGCAGAAGTTCCACACCGTTGTGATTAACAAGGATATCTTTATTATTTCGAACCTGGTAAACATCTCCTAAAATAATGTCCCCGATACGGTCGGAATAATCTTCAAATATGTTGTCTTTTTCAATTTCACGGATACGCTGAGCCAGTTGCTGCCTGGCCATGGTTACCGCACGCCGGCCAAAATCAGTGATCGAAATCTCCTGGGCATATTCATCGTACAACTCCAGATCCGGATCCTGCTTTTGTGCTTCCTCAAGGGTAATTTCTGTAACAGGATCTGTAAGTTCATCCGCAGGAACCACTTCCCGAATATGAAGAATCTGAATCTCTCCGCGATCAGCGTTCAGGATTACCTCAAACGCTTCATCTGAATCGTATTTTTTACGAATCATCGTTCGGAAAACATCCTCAAGAATCGACAAAAGAAGATCCTTATCGATACCTTTATCTTTTGCGATCTCCGCGAAGGATTGGATAATTAATTTTGAGACGTCGTTTTGCATCGGTAAAGGTGATTTTTTTGGATTCGGTTACCGGCTAAATTTTTGGTACGATTTTCGTTTCTACAAGATCCTCAAACCGTATGGATACTTCATTGCCTTTATTCTGTTCAATTTTAACGAGATCGTCAGACACTTCTTTTAAAATTCCTTCAGCCTTTTCATAGCTGCCATCTTTTTTAAATTTGATGCGGGCTGTACGCCCCCGGTTCTTTGCATACTGCCGCTTATCCGTCAACGGCCTGCTCAGGCCGGGAGACGAAACATTTAACCGGTACGATTTTTCAAAAATTTCTTCTGATTCCACCAGGAATGAGAGTTCTTTGTTAAGTTTTGTACACTCATCAAGATTTACACCCCCATTTTCTGAATCCACTAAAACCCAAACAACAGGCATCTCCTGCTGCTTGATCTCTACATCAACCAAAAACATATCTGATTGGCTGACAAGAGGTTCCGCCAGTTCTTTAATGCGCTCTAATGGATTACTTATCATTCCTTAAAGTGGTTACAAGTACAAAAAAAAGTGAGAACCTCGCGGCGCTCACTTAAGTTTCGTAAAATAGGCTTATATCCTTTAAAAACCAACCACTATCCCATTTCGATTTATCACCTGTTGATGTAATTGCGGGTTTTATTTTGTTGCATCATTGAGGTACAGAACGTTAAGGATAGATTTTTCCTTTTTTGGTTCAACATTCAGAGTTATCTTAATTACAGTTTCTAAAAATCCAATCACGCTACATTTAATGATCCAGCCCAGAATAATGATGAGTTTTCCTGATCCCTCCTCCCTATCAACTTCCCGTTCGTTCATAGTCATATTCCTGCTGACGCTTTCCACAGTTTATTTCTCCGCCTGTTCGGAAAACGAACAAGGAGAATCTGAATCCGCAGTAGAAGAACGGATTCTCGAATACGAAACCACGATCACATTCCTGAATGAAAGAGGAAACGAAATTTCTGAAATTGAAGCAGCTGTTGCTGATGATGATGCAAGCCGCAGCCAGGGACTCATGGATGTTCACTCTCTGCCGGTTGATGCCGGAATGCTCTTTATTTTCGATGATAACCAGCAACGAAACTTCTGGATGGCAAGTACGCCGCTTTCACTCGATATCATTTTTGTAAACGAAGAGTATGAAATCGTACGCATTCACCGAAACACTTCCCCCTACTCACAGGAGAGCATACCATCGGAACTTCCGTCCAAATACGTTGTGGAAGTAAATGCGGGATACACCATGCGCCACGATATTAATGAAGGCGGACGAATACAGATTGGCGAATAATATTTCCTTCAAAGATATTCTCGCAGCACAACGGCCCAAAACGTTGGCTACACTAAGATGAATTGTATTTCTGTCATTCTATTCATTCACGGTATAGCCGTGCAGATTAACCCGCTGATTTTCGCAGATAATATTGGACATATCCGCGTTACTCCGCGATATACACAGCGAAATCTGCGAAACCCAAAGCTGAGTATGATTTTAACAAGTGTGAATAAACCTGTTTCTAATGTTGGAAAATGGATAATGCATTCTACCTGAATAATATTTTGAACAGCTAAATTCTCGCGGATACCTCTACCTTGCACGGAATAATTCCAGATTGAATAGCTTAAACGGGTACTTCGGCTTCTTCTGTAATAAACCGAATCACTTCTTCCACATTCTTTCGCGATCCTATATAAATAGGTGTGCGCTCATGGATTGCATCCGGCTGAATTTCCATTATTCTCTTATTGCCATTGGTAGCCACTCCCCCCGCCTGCTCGATAATAAAACTGAGCGGATTACATTCATACATCAATCTCAATTTTCCTTCAGGATAACGTTTACTCGATGGGTAGATAAATATTCCGCCTTTTACGAGAGTCCTGTGCACATCCGCAACCATTGAACCAATATACCGGGCGGAATACGGCCTTCCGCTTTCCTGATCCTCCAGCTGGCAATATTTGATATATTTCTTCAAGCCGTTTCCCCAGCTGTTATAACTTCCCTCATTGATACTGTAAATCGTACCGTGATCCGGCATCTCAAAATCATCATCCGATAAGATAAACTCACCAATACTGGGATCAAGCGTAAATGCGGACACCCCCATTCCCGTCGTATAAACCATAATTGTTGATGAACCGTAAAGAACATATCCGGCTGCTACCTGTCGAATACCGGGCTGAAGAGCATCAGATTCTACAATATTAGGATCAAAACGTGACTGCCTCATGTAAATTGAGAAAATACTTCCGATCGATACGTTCACATCAATATTGGAAGACCCGTCAAGCGGATCGAGGTAGACAATATATTTTCCGCCCTGACTGTTCAGCCGCACTATTCCATCATTCTCCTCAGAAATTACCATACAGGTGATAAGTGAACGGTCGAGTGCCGATATAAGCTGCTGATCTGCAAAAAGGTCGAGCTTTTTCACTGATTCACCGTGAATATTCCTGGAGCCATCCACACCAAGTAAACTGGTGATTCCAGCTTTATTCACCTCCCTTGAGATGATTTTTGCCGCCAGGCCGATATCTCTTAACAGCTGTGAGAGTTCACCGGTTGCTCCCGGAAACCGGTTTTGTGATTGAATGATATACTCATCGAGTGTTACGAGTTTTGTTGGTTTATTAGTCATGATAAATAAGTCTTATTTTCTTTTTTTGGAACCGCTTCCAAAGTTAAATAAGATTTCTTCTAACCTGCAATTAATTAGTTATTTCCAATCAGTTTTTGATACATCTCTTCTGCTCTCTCTTTCAGCTCTTTTTCGGTACCGTTATTAAAAAGTATATAATCTGCCAGGTGATGAAGAGAATCAAAATCGGGCTGTTTTTCCATTCGGGCGATGATTTCAGCTTCGCTGCTGTCATCCCGGGCAGAAACCCGTTCCAGGCGTTTTTCCCGATCAGCGGTCACTAAAACGACTTTATCAACATAATCCGGACGCCCGTTATTCAGCAAAATAGCGGCTTCATAAACAAAAAGCCGGACGCCGGACGCCCGGGCATCTTCGATCAGCTGTTTTGTTTTTTTTTGGATGGCGGGATGTACAATACCATTCAGTTCACTGACCCGGTTTTTCTCAAAAGCCTCCCTGATCAGATGAGGCTTATTCAGAGAGCCATCATCCCTGTAGGTCTGCCGCCCAAATACTTCAATCAGCTTTTTTTTTAGCTTGGAATCGGTTCGCATCATCTCTTTTGCAAGATCATCAGCAAATATCACGACAGCCCCGCGTTTTTTCCATAACCTGGCTACGGTTGTTTTGCCAGATCCGATTCCGCCGGTCAGTCCTACGGTTATCATACGGTCTGTTCAGCCACGCGGCTCATCAGGTAGGCTTTCATAAACGGATCAAGATCACCGTCCATCACGGAATCCACATCGCCGGTTTCGTGGTCTGTACGATGATCTTTAACCATATTGTACGGGTGAAAAACGTACGATCGAATCTGAGATCCCCATTCGTTACTGCTTTTGGAGTCTTCCAGCTTCTGTTTTTCACGCTCCTTAATATTCTTTTCGAGTTCATAAACCCGGGATTTTAACAGAACCATCGCTTTTTCGCGGTTTTGGAGCTGTGACCGTTCCTGCTGGCACTCAGCAACCACTCGTTCCTCACTGCCGTCGGAAAGTTTCCCTGTCCAGATCAGACGAACACCGGTCTCCACTTTATTCACATTCTGGCCACCAGCACCACTGGCATGAAATCGCTGAAGCTCAACATCACTATCGTTGAGATTCACCTCAATAGTGTCATCAATGATTGGAGATACGAACACCGAGCAGAACGACGTATGCCGTCGGGCGTTGCTGTCAAACGGGGAGATTCGAACCAGACGATGCGTTCCGGTCTCCGATTTTAAAAAGCCGTAGGCATTTGCGCCTTTCACTTCAATTGTGGCACTTTTAATGCCAGCTACGTCTCCATCCTGGTATTCCACAACAGATACATTGTAATCGTGTTTTTCAGCCCAGCGATTGATCATTCTAAAGAGCATCTGGCCCCAGTCCTGGCTTTCCGTACCACCTGCGCCGGGATTAAATGTAACAATAGCATCCCGGTGATCATCATCACCACTAAGCATATTCTGCAGTTCGAGATCATCCAGCTTTTGAATAAATGTATCGACCTCCTGCTCAAGCTCCTCCTGCACATCTTCACCCTCTTCCTGGAACTGCTGGTACACCCTGATGCTCTCCCTGAGTTCATCAAGCTGATCCCAACTTTCAACGAGACTTTTTTGATGGTCAAGCTGACGCATAACGCCCTGGGCTTTTTCCGAATCATTCCAGAATTCAGGATCCTGTGTCTGTTCCTGAAGCTCTATAACCCTGACTTTTCGTTTATCGTAGTCAAAGATACCCCCTGAGCTGATCCACACGCCCAAATAGTTTTTCCAATTTATCTGCTTGAATGCTCATTTCTAAAATTCTATTAATTTGATAATTATTTTTTCCAGGTGAACTGCAAAATGGTAGTCTTTGAGAAATATCGTCCAAAAAACCACCCCTACAGCCAGTATCACCCCTTCTTACTAAACAAAACTGAGATTAATACGCCTGCAAGAATTCCGCTTGCAAAAGCAGTTCCAACACCTATCTCAGGATTTGCCCTCACATATCTCCGGGCAGTTCGAAATTCCCGTCGGATTTCATTTTTAATTTTATCTTTTTCAGAATCCAGGCTGCGTAAAATCTGTGTGTATTTATCTTCCATGTTCTTTTTCTCCTGTTTCAATGCATCTTTTAGCTCTTCTTCTGTTGATTTTGAGTCGTTCATGGCGATCGATACTTAGAATTAAAATTAATCGGATTCAGATCCGGTCTCAACCAGATCCTGGTCTTTATACTGCAGTTCGTACAACTTTCGGTAAATGCCATCCTCGGTTTGAATTAATTCATCATGGCTACCAGACTCCCTGATTTTACCTTTGTGCATCACCAGAATGCGATCCGCACCTTTAATCGTTGAAAGTCTGTGTGCTATTACAATTGAAGTTCGCCCTTTCATCATTCGTTCGCAAGCCCTTGAAACGAGATGTTCGGTTTCGGAATCCACATTTGAAGTCGCTTCATCCAGAATCAGAATTTCGGGGTCGTAAACCATCGCTCTCACAAAGCAGATCAACTGCTTTTGGCCCATTGATATGGATGCTCCTCTCTCTTTCAACTGAAAATCATATCCTCCCGGCAGTTTTTTTATGAAGTTGTGCGCCTCCACTTCTTTCGCCGCACGGACCACCTCTTCCCGGGATATATTCTCATTTCCGAGAGTAATATTTTCGAGAACGGTTCCTGTAAAAAGGGCATTATCCTGTAATACCAGTCCAAAATGTGAGCGCAGCTGCCGGAGCGAAAGATTTTGAATATTCACTCCATCCAGGAGAATTTCTCCTTTTTGTATGTCATAATAACGTAAAAGAAGATTGATAATCGTAGATTTACCCGCGCCTGTGGCTCCTACAATTGCCAGCAGCTCACCCGGTTCAGCTGTGAATGAGATATCCTGCAGGATTTTTTCCTCATCTGTATTGTAGCTGAAATCCACATTTTTAAACTCAATAGCACCTTTCACTTTCGGCTGATCAACCGGATCATCGGTCTCCAGCACTTCTTTTTCCGTGTCCAGAACATCAAAAATCCGTTCAGATGACGCAAGCGCTGATTGCAGAGTATTATACTTTTCGGAAAGTCCCCTGATAGGATTAAAAAATTGCCGGACATACTGAATAAATGCGAGAAGCACTCCAAATGTCAGCTGATCCATCAATGCACGTGCACCACCATACCAGACAACCAGCGCCATTGCAAGGCTGGCCAGAACTTCTACCACCGGCCAGAAAATGGAAAAATAGAAAATAGTATCAAGATGCGCTCTCCTGTGATCGCTGTTGATCTTGCTGAAACGTTCCTGCTCTTTCTTCTCGCGGTTAAACAGCTGAACAATCGCCATGCCGTTGATATGTTCCTGCACAAAAGAATTTAGCCGTGCGATCTGATCTCTTACATTCAGAAATGCAACACGGACTTTCGATTTAAACCAAAAGGTTGAATAGAAAAGGATCGGCAGCACCAGGACAGAAACTATGGTAAGCTCCCAGCTCATCATCAGCATAAATCCGAGAATGAAAAAGATCCTGAACAGATCCCCTACCATGTTTACGATACCGTCGGAAAGAAGTGAACTCAGCGCTTCAATATCACTGGTTGTCCGGGTAATCAGCCGGCCAATTGGGTTTGTATCAAAAAACTGAACATGCAGAGACTGTATCTTCTCATACACTGCGTTCCGCAGACTGTAGAGTGCGCCCTGCCCAAACCAGCGGGTGATGTAAGTATTTGCCACCAGAATAATGAACTCTCCGATCAGTGCAGCAACAAGCAGAAGTATGATATACATCAGCCCGGGGATATCCCCTATGGCAATGTAATCATCTACAGCAACCTGTGTGAGTTTTGGGCGAACAGTTCCCAGAAATGCCGCAGATAGCGTAAGAAAGATGGCAAAGATGCCCCACCATTTATAGGGCTTGAAAAAGTAATAAAGCCGCCGAATCAAATCTGAATCGACGGCTTTAGAAGATTTTTTAGAACTCAAGAGTTTTTAATTAGAATCGATCGAAATCGTCAAACGGTGTACGTGGTGTAATCGGTTTTGGCTTGCGTTCGTTCGAATCTCCTGAAGAATCCGAACGTCTGCTGCTGCCACCTGATGATCGCCTTGAGCTGCCACTATCGGATGATGTAGAGCTGCGACGTTTACGGCCGGAAGAACTGCTTCCGCCTTTTTTATCAAACTTCTTTCGTTTTCTGAAACGTTTTTTGCTATCTGATTTACCTTTCCCCCTGCCGGATGATTTGCTCTTATCGGATTTGTCCTGATCAATTTCCTTGATATAAACTTTCGCCTGAACAATTCCTTTTTCTTTGGCCGGATCTGTAAAAATAGGCCGCAGTTCTGTTGCAAGCCAGGCCGGGAAGAATTTCTCACGGGCTTCACGCAGCAGCACAAACGGATTGGTGTATCGTGCAGAAAAGTGCGAAATCACAAGCAGTTTGGTTTGTGATTCATTTGCAACACGAGCGGCATCCTCGGATGTTGAATGCCCCGTTTCAGCAGCTTTATCCGCAAGGCTTGTACTGAATGTTGCCTCGTGGTACAGGATGTTAGTATTCATAGCCAGCTTCACGGAATTCGGGCAATATTTGGTATCCGTAATATAGGCAAAGCTATCACCGGGGCGCGGATGGCCTACAATATCATAGGATTTGATTTCGGTGCCATCATCAAGGATAACATCTTCGCCCGCTTTCAGAGCTTTATACTGTTCGTCTTCGGTGATACCAAGCTTTTCAGCCTTTTCGGCATCTACTTTCCCCGGTTTGTCTTTCTCCTGAAACCGATATCCCAGGCAGAAGGACGTGTGATTTAGGGGTCTTGCCTCCACGTAATATTCTTTCTCATCAATCACGCGCTGTGATTCAATATCCTCAGGTACTTCAACATATTTGATTTCGAAGTTGAGATCGATGTTGGCAAACTTAAAATTGAACTCAACAAATTCCTGGAGACCTTCCGGGCCAACCAGTGTAATCGGTTTATCACGGCGCTGAAGCTGCAATGTAGCTAATAAGCCAATCAGACCAGAATAATGGTCCACATCGTAGTGCGAAATAAAGATATTTTCGATTTTTGAGCGTTTCAGACCTGCCTGCAACATTCTCATTTGTGCGTTTTCTCCGCAATCAAACAGGTGAACATCTCCTTCGCGCCATAAGGCAACGGATGAAAGATGGCGGGTTGCAGTTGGGGTGGCAGATGCTACTCCTAAAGGTACTATGATCATGTGATTATCTCCCGTAGTGTTGTGGGTTCCTGCCTTTCAAGCAGGGTCGCCCGCTGTGTGTTTGGTTTATATTTGAGCTAATTGTTGTTCCAGTAGTTGTTTTTGATACATGCGTGCATAACGTCCTTCTTGCGTTAGCAGCTGTTCATGGGAACCTTGTTCAACGATAGAACCGTCTTCAAGATAAAAAATTATATCGGCGTTTTTAACAGTAGAAATACGATGTGATATCATAATTGTTGTTCTGGTCAATCGCTGATCCCGAAGGTGTGATAATATTGCATCCTCCGTCTCCGTATCCACTGCACTTAGCGAATCATCTAATATGATGATAGATGGTTTTTTTATGAGAGCCCGGGCGATAGCTGTTCGTTGTTTTTGCCCTCCCGAAAGAGTGACTCCTCGTTCCCCTACTATTGTCTCGAATTTTTTTTCAAATTCCAAAATATTTTGCAAAACATGCGCATTTTCTGCCGCTTCTTCAATCTGTTCTTCAGAAGCTGAATCTACACCAAATGCAATATTTTCTTTGATCGTTGTAGAGAACAAAAACGTCTCTTGCGGCACAAATCCAATTCCGCGCCTGAGAGCTGATGCAGACCATTTTTTAACATCGGTGCCATCCACTTTTATCACTCCTTCCGTTGCATCAAAAAGTCGCGGTATCAGGTTAACCAATGTTGTTTTACCTGCGCCTGTGCGGCCTACAAATGCAGCTGTTGTTCCTTTTTTTATGTGAAACGAAATTTTATCGATGGCTTTTTCTTCAGATTCGGGATAACTGAATGAGACATTTTCAAATCTCACATCACCTTCAACTTCCCTGTCGCTGTTAAACTGTTCTTCAGATTGACCGATTTTCACTGGTTCTGTGAGAACTTTATCAACCCGTTCCCATGAGGCCAGCGATTTCTGGAACGTATTCACAGTATAGCCAAGTGAAGCAACCGGCCAGGTGAGATACGCCACGTAAATCACAAATTCAGCAATGTTCCCCACAGTAATCAATCCATCAATCACCATCATACCACCCTGCCAGATAACAATGACTACAGAAGCTCCGATCAACAGGTTCAGCGTGGGGTGAAAAAGCGACTCAACCAAATCAAGTTTAAGTTTCTGTTTACGGTACAGATCACTCTCTTTATCAAACAGTTTCTGCTTATACGCTTCCCTGTTAAATGCTTTTATGAGGCGAATACTGCTGAATGCCTCTTGTGCAGCGCCGGCAATATCAGAATAACGCTGCTGGATGATGATTTGATATTTATTGATATAACCGCTGACCCAGTATGCAAAAGCGGATAAGAACGGCAGCGGCAACAAGGCCCAAAGCGTCAGGTCAGTATTTACAATGATCATCATTGTAATGATAAAGCCGGCACGTGTGATCGTATTGATGGTATACATTACAACCGGGCCAAAATATTCACGAACGCGTGATATATCTTCGGTTGCACGCACATAAACTTCGCCCGATTTATTCGACTCAAAATAACGCTGAGGGAGTTCGAGAAGTTTACCCATCACACGGTTTCGGATATCAAACTCAACATGCCGTGATCCCACAATAAGCGTCTGCCGGGTAGCAAATAACAGTATTCCGTAAAGCATTACGGTTCCGATCAAAAGAAGCGAGTTCCACGCAAGAATTTGACCTGCTTCACTTGAAAATAGAATGTCTGTGAGTGATCCATACTCCCCGCCGTAATCCTCGCCCAACATTTCTACTTCGTCCATGGTCCGGCGAATCAGAACCGGAATCCATATCAAAAAGAAATTTGAAGCCGTTAAAAAAAGTGCACCAAGGATAAATTTTCCCTTGTACTTTTTTAAGTAGGCGTTGAGTTTATGCAGTGCATCCACGCTTTTATCCGGTATTGAATTGGGGATTATAAATTTACATCCCCGGAGTTCCCGCTACTCCTTGTTATTTAGTCGGTATATTTTTTGATCCAGTCTTCAGCCAGTTTAAACCCTGAAAGATAGGCGCCATCTACCGTGTTATCAATGAAGTAGTCGCCGGTTAAAGCGAGGGGTGCGTCATCAAATTCCAGTTCGGCATATGGCCTGTCTAATACTTTCAAAGCCCGGCTGTATCTCCAGAAATGAACCTGGCTCCATTGTGGTGCCATCGCCCATCCTCCAATTGTTGTGGCAAGTTTGTCGAGCATATCTTTACGTATGGCATCTTTGTCAAGCTTGCCAAGTGTTCGGGTGTATTCAGGAGTTGCCTGAACTACGAATGAACACTCCTGGTTAAAACTTTTTTTAGTGGCTTCGTTCGAAATAAATTTCAGCGGGCTGTTTTTACAAATAATTCCTTCCCATTCAGGCAATTCCCGATCGCCATAACCTGCCATGAGTGTGTAGCAGGGCGCATAATGCACTTCATCAATTTCACGGATAATTTTAAGTGTGTTGGTCTCATTTGTTGTAGTCTGAAGCAATCCGTATGCCTGGGCTGCGGGTGCGGCTATTATTACTGCGTCCGCCTCAAATGTATTCCCGGCCCTCAAATTAATCATCCAGGATCGCTTTTTGCTGCGATGGGCACCAATATAGGTAAGCCCGCCCGCATGAGTTTCGGTCTTTACATCCACCCACCGGCTGAGATATTTTCCGATACTGTTCATTCCTTTTGTGGCGGTAAATGAATCATTCTTATCGGGATTTGGGTTTTTTTTGTGGAAATCACTCCCGTCATACAACCATATGGATTCTCCCCACCGTTTTACCAGCTCCTGATCCATCAGCTCATCCGTGAACTCCTTAAATTCTTCGGACCGCGGCACAAAATAGTTCAGCCCGTGGTCCATTTTAGCGGACCCGTTTTTCCCGGCATAGCGTGTTGCCATTCTTCCGCCATATCCCCTGCTTTTTTCAAGAATCGTTACGTCATGACCTGCATTTGCAAGAAGACGCCCGGCCGTCAATCCGGAAATACCCGCGCCAATTATTCCAATAACCATAAGTTCGTATTGTTCTCAGTTTTGCTGAATTAATTTCCCGAAAGGTAATGAACTGAAGCTTTTACTGCCTAACCTTTTTACGTAAAAAATATATACGGAGCTATCGGCAATGCAGATAGCCCATATTCAATTTAATCCGTTAACCCGGACTTCTTACAATCCCCGATGGAATTCGGATTAACTCTCAAAGAGTGTCACTTTTGGAAGAGCTGCTTTTTTACTCAGCAATGCCGGCCAGTATGCAACCACTTCGCTCGCTTTGGGGCGCCCGCCCGCAAATCCGGTCACACCGCTTGGACCAGTTAAAATCAGCGGTGCAACTTCTTTGCCGAACCGGTTCAGATCTTCTTTTGAGCGGCTTTGAACGGCAATTCTGAGCTGAACCTCATTCAGATCTTCCAGATCAGACAGATCAGATATCGGGTTTTCATTGCAGGCGTTAAGCCCAACCAATTCCCGGTTGACTTCTTCAAACCCGATCCCCAGGTTTTCCGCACGTTTGAAAAGGATATCGGCCGCAACCTGCGCTTTTTTGGCTGCATCAGGCCAGCAGTAAACCAATGTGGATGAAAGTTTATACCCATCGATGTAACTTGCCGACACTTTATAGGTTGGCGTGGCTTCTGTTCCTTTTATGCCAAATACCCTCACCCGGTTTTCACCCTCCTGTTCCAGCTGCACAGAAGTAAAATCTGCAATGCAGTCAGGGGTGATATATTCTGCCGGATTCCCGATTTCATATAAAAGCTGCTCTTTTACCGTCATCTCCGAGACAAGACCGCCGGTTCCTTCGTGTTTGGTCACGTAAAATGATCCGTCCGGATACGCCTCAATAATCGGGAACCCGATATTCACGAGATCTTCCACAGTTTCCCAGTCAGTGAAATTACCTCCCGATGCCTGTCCGCCACACTCAATAATGTGACCTGCGATGGTTCCGGCCGACATCTTATCGTAGTCATTGAAATCCCATCCGAACTCGTAAATCATCGGCGCAAGAGTGAGGCCTGTGTCGGTCACTCTGCCGGTGATAATTACATCGGCATCTGTTTCGAGCGCCTCAACGATCGGGGCAGCGCCGAAATAGATATTCGCGCTCAGCAGCTCGTCCTTCACTGAAGTAATCGGTTCGCCGGTTTCCATGTTCTTCAGCTCGTGACCCTCAGCAATAAGCGAATCGAGCGATGGCAGAATGTCATCTCCATCCACTACGGCAATTTTCAGTCCTTCAATACCCTTCTCCCGGGCCAGTTCTAGAATGGCGTCTTTACATGCCCGGGGATTTACGCCGCCGGCATTGGAGATTACTTTCACTCCATCCTGTTTGATCTCGTTAAACACGGCTCCCACCACATCCACAAAATCGCGGGCATAACCATATTTCTCATTTCTCATGCGCTGTTTTTGCATGATCGACATGGTAACCTCGGCGAGGTAATCCATCACCAGGTAATCAATTTTCCCATTTTTCACCTGGTTGATGGGAGCGTCCGGCAGATCACCCCAAAAACCTTGTCCTGATGCTATTCTTATATTTTTCTTCACAAATCTGTTGGTTTAATTAAAATTTGATGTCAGTCAGAACTGAAATTTATACCTGCAATACACCTGTTTTAAATTCTTCAATCGTTGGATTTTGATTGGCATCTTCGATTGCCCGCGAGATCTTCATCCGTGTCTCCTCCGGGGTGATAATTCCATCTATCCAAAGCCTGGCCGCGGCATACCGCACATCGGTCTGCCTGTCGTACCTGCTTTTGATGCGTTCCAAAATCTCTTCACGCTCCTCGTGACTGATTTTTTTATTCTTTTTCTCCAGCGATGAAACTTTTATCTGGGTAAGGACTTTCGCCGCCTGGGTTCCGCCCATCACTGCAATTTGCGCTGTAGGCCATGCGTAGATGAAGCGGGGATCGTACGCTTTTCCACACATTGCGTAATTTCCTGCACCATAACTGTTCCCCATAATGATGGTGATTTTTGGCACTGTTGAGTTTGCCACAGCATTCACCATTTTTGCGCCATCTTTAATGATACCACCGTGCTCACTGCGTTTCCCAATCATGAATCCGGTTACATCCTGCAGGAAAATAATCGGAATTTTTTTCTGATTGCAGTTCATAATAAACCGGGCGCCTTTATCTGCACTATCAGAGTAGATCACCCCGCCAATCTGCATTTCACCCTGTTTACTTTTTACAATTTTGCGCTGATTGGCTACAATTCCCACGCTCCAGCCATCGATACGGGCGTAGCCGGTGACCAGCGTCTGCCCGTACCCTTTTTTAAATTCAACAAACGTTTCGGCATCCGCCAGGCCTTGAATAATGTTCATCACATCATAGGGCCGATTTCTGTCTTTGGGAAATTCCTCCACCATCTTCTCTCCATCAATTTCGGGAGCGATCGACTCATGCCTTGTAAAGTTCGCTTTGGGAGAGGGACCTAGATTTTTTACCAGCCGGCGTATGGTTTGAAGGCACTCGGTATCGTCCTTCATTTTATAATCGGTCACCCCGCTGATTTCCGTATGAGTAGACGCACCGCCGAGTGTTTCATTATCCACCTCTTCGCCGATTGCCGCTTTCACCAGGTAACTGCCGGCCAGAAAAACGCTTCCAGTTCCGTCTACAATTAAAGCTTCGTCACTCATGATTGGCAGATACGCACCGCCGGCCACACAGCTTCCCATGATAGCCGCAATCTGTGGAATTCCCTTGGCGCTGATTACCGCATTGTTTCTGAAAATACGCCCGAAATGTTCTTTATCCGGAAAAATTTCATCCTGCATGGGAAGATAAACGCCTGCAGAATCCACCAGATAGATAAGGGGAAGATGATTTTCGATAGCAATTTCCTGCGCTCGAAGATTCTTTTTTGCAGTCATCGGGAACCAGGCCCCCGCCTTTACTGTGGCGTCATTTGCCACGATCATACATCGCCTGCCTCCTACCGAACCAATTCCCGTAACAACCCCGGCTGAAGGGCATCCGCCCTCTTTTTCATACATCTCATACGCAGCCCAGAGGCCGATTTCATCAAAAGGAGAATCCTCGTCGAGTAAAAATTCAATCCTCTCCCGAGCCGTCATTTTTCCTTTTTTATGCTCTTTTTCAATTCGCTTTGCACCACCACCCTCTTTGATCTCCTTTTCCGTTTTTCGGATGATCTGCAACAGGTTACTTTGCCAGGATTCACTCATTTCTGCGGAATTATATTTAATTTATGTTTCTTTAAATAATACCATCAGTTTTGATGACGTTTGAAGATACAGAAATCAAAGCTTTTCAAAAGCTTTAAAACAACAGAACATTGTTCCTACCATAATGAACTATCTGACCCCGATTCTTATCACCCTGTTACTTTTAATGCCCGTGATTGCGGATGCCCAGCAAAGAGGAACCCAGCAGCAGCGAGGAACTACGTATGAATCGCTCCTTCAGCGATCCGATCAGCCCAGTTCATACATCACCCACGTTATCCTGCCGGAAAATGATGGCAGCGCACTTACAGGTGTGATGTTTCGCCTTGACTACGATCTTATCCCTTTTCTGAGAGTTCGATCTTCCGACACGTCTGCTCCTGAGGATGCTGAATATTTTGCCCCCGTGCATATGGGACTCGAAATTTTTGAAGGCACACATCGAACCTCCCGGCGGAGTTCATCACAGGACGGCCAATCGATATTCAGAGATTCATTTCAAGACACGATATACGTGCAGTCGTTTGAGGAGACCCGCTCACGTTTGCAGCATGTGGAAGGAATCATGTCAACACGCCTTCAACCCGGTTCCTACAACTATGAACTTCAGCTCAGGCGTGCACAATCAACAAGGGAACAGAGCTCCACAAGGCGAAACATTTCCGTACCGCAATATGATACTCTCGGAAATGCCGGACTGATACTGCTGAGTGAATTTCAGCAGGATAACAACCTGGTAACCGGTACATTTCTAAATTATGGCGAAAACGTACTTTATGGATCTGATTACGAAGTTTTGGTTCTTCTGCCAGATACTGAAGATGAAGAGTATCACTTTACACTTCACCAGATGGAGAGCGGCACCTCCTCCGACGTTTTGTCTGATGCGGTTTTCCGCGATACACTCCGCGCACAGGAATTATTCAGGGCATCCGATTTTGAACTATCAGGCCGGTCAGACGGCGTCCGGCTAACGATGACACCCAACGACACGGGCACCCGGTTTGGCTCTATTTCTGTGCCCAATTCCGGTTTTGCGAACGCCAGGTTTCGCCTGCAGGTGCGAACTTCGGATGATGAAGTCATTGCCCAGAGAATTGTGAACTCACGCTGGCTTGATATGCCTGTGAGCCTTCTGAATATTGACGTTGCTATCAATATGCTTCGCTTTATTGTAAGTGACAGTGAATTGCGACGCCTGCAATCCGGTTCAACTGCAGAAAAAGAACGGAAGTTCAGAGAATTCTGGGAAGAGAGAGATCCCACACCTGAAACCGAGTTTAACGAATTGATGGCCGAATACTACAACAGGATTGATTATGCGTTCAGAAACTTCAGTTCCCTGCAAACTCCCGGTTATGAATCTGATCGTGGTCGCGCATACATTCTTTACGGTGAGCCCGATAATGTAGAGCGCCGGCTGCCAACCGATCAACCGACACGGGAAATTTGGGAATATCCGGGCCGGACCCTGGTTTTTGAAGCAACTACAGGCTTCGGTGATTTCCGTTTGATTTCTGAACGATAATGGGTTTCGCCCGGTCCCTGAGTTCCCTATTTTAAAATATATGAAGCCAACAATAGCAATTAGCATGGGTGATCCGGGCGGGATTGGTCCGGAGGTAATATTAAAAACCATCCACGAGTTTGGAACCGCCAAAGCTACACCGCTTCTGCTTGGAAATTCCTCCGTGTTTAAGTTCTACGCAGATTCGATCGGGTTTGATCTTGATATTCACATCGTTGAAAATGCATCCGATGTCGTTCCAGGTCAGATCAACTTAATTGAAGCCGCTATGATGGATCACGAGATCCGGCCCGGAAGACTTGATGCTGTTAACGGCAAGGCGGCAATGCAGTCTGTGGCAAAAGGAATTGAGGCTTGTCTTTCTTCCAGCGCCGATGCTCTCGTTACGGCTCCGATATCAAAAGAAGCGATCACACGGGCCGGGTACCGGGTTCCGGGACACACGGAATTTTTGGCAGAAAAAACGGGCACCCACCAGGTTCTCATGATGCTTGTCAGCGGCCCGCTGCGTGTTGCCCTCGCAACCATTCATATTCCGCTACGGGATGTCGCCGGACTGCTAACGCCCGAACTCCTGACCACCCGACTGCAAATTTTGCACAACTCTCTTCAGGCTGATTTCAACATTCCGGAACCGAAAATTGCGGTTTTTGGACTGAATCCGCATTCAGGTGACGGAGGGGTTATAGGCCGTGAAGAGATCGACCTGATCACTCCGGTTATTGAAAAATTGAATCGCAGCGGATATTCGCTGAGCGGTCCCTTCGCAGGAGATGGATTTTTTGGGAAACAGATGCAGAATAAATATGACGCTATTTTCGCCATGTATCACGATCAAGGGCTCATTCCATTCAAAGCACTAACTTTTGGTAAAGGTGTGAATTTTACGGCCGGTTTGCCGATTATTCGCACTTCGCCCGATCACGGAACAGCTTTTGATATCGCAGGTACGAACAGTGCAGATCATCACTCGTTCTTATCAGCATACTCTCTTGCAATAGAAATGGCACAACACAGAAAAAAAGTAGCAACCTGCTAATTGGAAAATATCTCAGATTATATCGAACCGAAACGACAATATTCAATCCTGGCTGAGATTTACGATGCAGTAATGCATGATGTGGATTATGAGGCGTGGGCGGATTACATCGACGAAGTGATCATGCGTCACCACCACGAAGCGCGTGATATCCTGGAACTCGCCTGCGGAACCGGTACGATGGCTATTTCGATGGAAGAACTGGGTTACTATACGATCACAGCGACCGACCTTTCTCCGGATATGATTCGTAAAGCGCGTGAAAAAGGAGAAGAAAAAGAATCTGACGTCAGCTTTCAGACGCTTGATTTTCTCGACATCAACCTGGACAAAAAGTTCGATGCCGTGTACATGGTTTTCGATAGCCTCAACTATCTTCACAACACCAGTGATATCGCAAAGCTGCACGAACAGGTTTATAATGTTTTGAACCCCGGCGGCATCTTTGTATATGATTTCACAACACCACGTAACTCAAGGAAAGCGATCCGTTATCTCGATAATGAGAATGAAACCGTGAACGAATATTTTAGCTATCAAAGATCCAGCCGGTATGATGAAAAGCAGAAAATCCACACCAACACTTTTGATATTTCGCTGAAAAACCTGGCTGACAGCAGCCAGGTTAAAAATTACAGGGAAGAACACCAGCAGCGAATCTACACGATGAACGAGCTCTATCCCATTGTAGAAAAGTCGCCGTTCAGCCTGGTGAAAGCTTACGATGGTTTTGAACTGAAACCCGCACACAAACGCAGCCTGAGAATCACAATGGTATTACGATGACAGAAAACAGTGTTATTGATTTAAATAACGTTACGGTAGCCTTCAACGGAACAACAGTGCTCGAAAATATCAACTTCTCATTGGACGTGGGTGAATTTTGTTACGTAATCGGTAAGACCGGAGCAGGAAAAAGTTCCTTTTTAAAACTTCTCTACAGAGATGTACTGCCCACCCGGGGAGTTGTGAGAGTTGCCGACTATGAAGTTTCAAATTTACCTGATAACAAAGTCCCTTTTCTCAGAAGACGCCTCGGCATCGTATTCCAGGATTTTCAGCTGCTTCCGGATAGAAATATTTACGAAAATGTAGCCTTTGCCCTTCGCGTTACAGGCCAGAAAAATCGTTACATCAAACAGCGTGTGTTAGAAGTTCTTGGCCTCGTTGGGCTCAGCCATAAACGAAAAGCAATGCCGGCTGATCTATCCGGCGGAGAACAACAGCGCGTGGTTATTGCAAGAGCACTGGCCAATGAACCGCGGATTCTGCTCGCTGACGAACCAACCGGTAACCTCGATCCCGAAGTGAGTGCCTCCATCATGGAACTACTAAAAACTATCAATAATCGCGGAATGTCCGTATTGATGGTAACGCATGATTATGAAGTTGTTCGGAGGTTTCCATATCGAACGGTGCAGATTAAGGATGGCGGACTGGAAGATATTAAAGTAATCTGATCCGGAAGATTCGGTATCATTAGAGCCACTCTAAACGGGAAAGATGAGCATAAAAAGCAAGAGGCCTGGCTTTCAACCAGACCTCTCTAACTACGTTGGCTTTCGGGGTACAACTCTTATCGAGTTATAACATTGGGTCTAACGTACATGCCTGATCTTTGTTCCATACTTTTTTAAAAATTTTTCTCTTTTTTTTCTCATCTCTCAGGCACTATAACATTGATTTTATTCATCATTAAAGTGTTTAACCGGTATCAATTATAGGATATCATCGCACTGAAATTACCAACACGGTTAAAAATCCACTATAATCCGGAAAATCTCTCTGTCTCACGGTTTGACGCCTTGATAAACAATTCTAATTCCCCGTATAAGGAAAACCCTTTTTTGGCCCGGGTAATCGCGGTGTACAAAAGCTCCCTGGTGAGTATCGGCGTGTCTTTAACCGGCAGCAAAAAGTTCACCTGACTAAACTCTGATCCCTGGCTTTTATGTACCGTTAAAAAATAGGCCGGGGCAAAATGAGTCAGCTGTTCCGGTTTGATTTTTTTGATTCCGGATCCCGACTGCACAAATACTCGGTAATTTCCATCATCCTGAAGAATGCATACGCCATGATCCCCATTAAAAACACCCAGATCATAATTATTTCGGGAGATGATGATTGGCCTCCCATGAAACCACCCTTTTTGCATTTTCACAACCCGTGCGGACGCTACTGCCTGCTCGGCAAGCCGGTTCAGCCGCTCTGAACCCGATAGTCCTCGCCTCAGGGCTGTCAGCCAAACGGACTTTTTCCAAAATTCAAGGGCCTCTTCGGGGGTATCAATTTTTTGTACACTTTGAACCTTATCACGAATATCAGCGGTAAGTTTCCCGAAATCATTTTTCCGGTTTTGAAACGAATTGAATCGGATATCATCAAACGAGTGAAACAAATCCTCGGTGCTTTGAACCGAATCTATCCCCCGGTTTACTGAAGCGGCCAATTGCCCGATACCGCTGTTTTCATCAAATCGATAACTTTTGGTCAGATATACAATTGAGTCATCAATTTTACTGGATGATGGAATTTGATCTGCTAACGGAATACCCAGATTTTTCAGCAGATCTTCGGTTTCAGGATTAAACGTGTTTTCCTTTTTTCGGCACAAATCAGCAAATACAGATCCGGCTTCCACCGAAGCAAGCTGATCTTTATCACCAAGCAGAATCAGGCGCGTCCCTTCATCGAGGTGACGAATCAGTCGGGTGATCAGGGAAAGGTCAATCATTGAAGCTTCATCCACGATTACGATATCATACCGGAGCATTTTCCGGCGAACCGGCGGAAGCAATCCATGCTCCTCCACTGATCTCAGCAGCCGGTGAATGGTCTGTGCTTCAGAGGGAAAAGAACGGAGCTGTTCGTCTGTCAGGTTCAAATTTTGAAGCTCCCCAAACAGCGCTTCGCCCATTCTGCCCGCAGCTTTTCCGGTTGGTGCTGCGAGGGCAATACGAAGTGGTTTTTCTGATGTTCGCTGCAAAAGGGTTAGCATTCGTGCAACAGTCGTGGTTTTTCCGGTCCCGGGGCCGCCGGATACAATCAAAAAGGATTTAAAAAGTGAAAGTGCTGCTGCCGTTTTTTGCCAGTTGACACTCTTGCCTTCAGCCGGGAAAAGACGATCCAGCTCCGCTTTTACCGAATCGGAAACTGAAAAACCGGTTTCTGAGCGGCTTTTTTGTTGAATCCACGATTTTAAATTCTGTTCCTGTTTATAAAATCTGTGTATGTATAGCCTGTTATCAATGAGTGTAAACGGCTTACCCGAGCCCGGTTTCCCAATAATTTTGCTATGTAACAGATCCAGTTTCCCGGGATTCAGGTTTTGATATTCCCGTTTTTCCGGTTCTGTAATTTGTATCAGCTCCTCCACGCTTCGGTCAGCCGGCATGCAAACATGACCATCTCTGACAAAAAGAGACGTGAGCGCCACCGCAATTTTTTCATCTTCTGAGAGTTCGCCATATTCTGATTCCAGGTATCGAATCAATTCCAGTTCATGGCGCTGAAAAATCTCTTTAAGAGAAATTTCTTTTCTCTTCGCACCTGAATTCTCAGGCTGATCAAACAGAGTTGGCGTTTGCTTATTCCCTTTACTCATTCTTCAGCCGGATTGATTATGTTTGATGGTTCAGATTTCATCACACCAAGAGTTTGCTCGAGTTTCTGGATAACTGACAGGTCCGGTTTATGAAACCACACGCCGTTACTGCTGCCCGGTTTCATCCCCCGTACAAATAGGTACGCTACTCCGCCAAAATCGTTTTCGTAACTAAAACCGGGCACGCGAGTGCGTAAATAGGCTAAAAGGGCAACGGTATAGAGGTGATATTGCAGATCGTAGTGGTTCGCCCGGATTTCATGTCTCAAATCTTCCTCACCATAATCATCTACAGAATCCCCGAGATAATTTGATTTATAGTCGAGGATATAATATTTACCATCCTGCCGCGCCACCAAATCAATAAAACCGGTCAGATACATTTGGCTGCGGGAATCCGGAATGGTATTTCCGTTTTCATTCCGAATGATTTCTATCAGTTCATCACCATACACTTCAGCAGCTGGAAAGTGAAACTCCAGTTCGCGAATTTGATCATCATTTCTCAACTTGTTCAGTGAAAAACCGGGGATTTCTGCGCCGGTTACATCACTGAGCATCTGAAGGATTACATCTTTCCATTTTAGATCAAATTGATACTCTTCAAGCAGTTCCTCAACCGCATTCCCAAAATCATTTGCAGCAAATTCTGAGAAATCGAACGATTCGTGCTCAAATAATTTATGAATAGCCGTACCCGCAGTTGCCCCTTTTGGAAACTGGAAAATGGACTCTTTTTGCGATTTCTCTGATTCCGATTCAGGTTCAAACGCTTCAGAATACTGCTCGATAACCTGGTCAAAATCAGGTTCTGCAGGATCCGAAGAGTGACCTGCCAGCGAAGAGAAACTCTCCACCCGATTTTTCACCTGCAGTGTTTCCCGGCCGATGTACGGCTCAAACTCAATCTCATCTCCGGCCCCGGGTTGGGTGATTTCTATGTCGGAAAGCGGTTCATCTCTTTCAATAATCTCAAAGCCAATTTCGGGCACAGCAGACAGTTCTTTAAATCGATCCAGAATAATTCCCTCATCAGGTTCTTTTCCATCCTTTAATTTTACGCGATCTTCGATGAATTGCTTCGTTTTTTCCGTTCCCGACAGCGCAGCTCCGAGTCCGGAAAAAAGGGATTCTGTGTGGGTTGACCAGAAGACAAATGAACCGTATTCGGCACGTGTCAGCGCTACGTACGTTTTCCGCACCTCCTCCGCAATCGACTCCAGGTCCGCCGCTGTTTCGGCAGCTTTTCTGCGTTCACTTTTTTCCCGTTCAATGTTGATATAAAGCTCACTTTCTCCTGGTTTATGATACTCAACCGGTGATTTAATTTTATTTTTATGAAACGACGGTTCGTGGCCCATCCATAATGTCGGGCAAAAAACAAGCGGAAACTGAAGCCCCTTACTCGCATGAACGGTCATGATTTTCACCAGGTGCTGATCGCTTTCGAGCTGAAGCTCTTTCTCCTCTTCCCGTTCGGTTTCATCCATCTGCCGCAGCAGCCAGCGGTGCAGCATACGCGGCGCACGTTCATTTATCCTCTCCTCTTGTGCACAAACCTCTGCAAGATGATACAAATTTGTAATGATTCGCTCCGAACCCTCAAGAGATGCCAGGTTTGCGAGCCTCCCCTCTTTATGGATAATTTCATAGAACATGGCATAAAATCCCCGTCGCTTCCAAACCGAGTTCAACTCCATCAGTTCTTCGGAAAGTGACTGGTAACGCTCCTCATCTTCGGTCAGATTGTGCAGCCGGTTCAGATCCTGGCCAAACATGCCGGTTAACAGGAGTGCATGTACCGCTCTGCTGTTCAGCGGATTTAAAACGGCATTCATCACAATTTCCAGTTTAGTGGCTTCCACTGTTTCGAAGATGGTTTGATTGGTTTTCGTCACCGAATCAATCCCAATCTGTTTCAATTTTCGCTGCAGTGTCTTTGCATCTTTATGCCGGCTGATCAGAATCGTAATATCGCCGGCACGAACAGGCCTGTCACCGATTGTTGCCTCACCGCGGGAAGCCATACCGAGTATTTCACCAATTTTTTTTACGGTTTGAGAGAAGGCAAAACTGCAGGCATTCCCCTTGTTTGAATCAATACCGCTACGCGCAATAACTGAAAGTGATGGCACCGATTCACCACGGATTACCAGAGAATCGGTGTGATTTTCCCGTCCTGCTTCCGAAGGCCTGAACTCTATTTCTTCTTCGATAAACGCATTTCTTTCACCTGAAAAAAGCTCGTTCACCGCCCGGATATACCCCGTTGTGCTCCGGTAATTTTTCGTGAGCGTATAATCGGATCCCACCCCATCTTTTCTCGCCCTGAAATAGGTATGCAGGTCCGCACCCCGGAAAGCGTAAATGGCTTGCTTTGGGTCACCAATCATCATCAAGCTGCTGTCACTGTTTTGGGCCGGATAGATTTTGCTGAATATCTCGTATTGAATTGGGTCCGTATCCTGGAATTCATCCACCAGCGCAACTGGATACCGTTTTCGGAGTTTTCCGGAGAGTTCAGCACTATTTTCACCTGTGATGAGAGAGTCGTGAATATTTGTAAGCAGATCATCATAACTGCTGATTTCCGATTCTGCCGTCAATTCCTTTCTCCGCTCCGATATCTCCCGAAACGCCTGGATTAGCAAAGTGGACTGAACTTTTTTTACCTCACCGGCCTTCTCAGCCAGTTCGGAACAGAGATCAAAAAACGGGTGCTCAGGAACCGGGTTTCCATTTTTCCTGAGGTTTTCATCATCATACACATAATCTGATGTCAGATAAACCAGCGCATCGGGCTTATCCTGGCTGAATGATCTGTCATAAAGATAGAATTCAAACTTCCGTATTCTGGAATCTACATGCTGCGCATAGCCGCTCAAATCACATGTTCTCATGATTTTCAGAATCGTCTCTTTTTCCGCGTGCCAAAGATTTTTCAGATCGGCTTTCAAATCAATCAAGTCCTTCAGAATCGCTTTGGGATCATCTACAAATTCACCTTCGGCAGTCGCATACGGCTTGTCAATCAGCGGCTTGATCCCACCGTAACTGATCAATTCGCCGGGAGTAGCTGCAATGGAAGTCAATTTTGAAATGAGATAGTGACCGGCTTCTGAACCGCTGTTCTCATGCATGAAGGTTCTCCAGTAGTCATCAGCCGCCGTCATCAATAGCTGATCGGTGGGACTCACATTTAACTCAAAAGGCGTACCCGCAATCAGCGCCTCTTCCTGGAGAATTTTTTGGCAAAATCCGTGAATGGTGAAAACCTGGCAATCATCAAAATTGTGCATCGCCCTGCGAAGTGCTTCAGCAGACTTCAGGTTTTTTCCATAACGGCTGTAGATTTCACTCAAAAATGGATCTTTATCACCCGGCGGGTCACTCCCTTCAACCGTATCCAGAGTTTGCCGTAGTCGTTCAAGAATTCGTTCACGAAGTTCAGCCGTCGCTTTTTTGGTGAAGGTCACGGTTAGAATTTGCTCGATATCGAGCTCTCGTTCAAGCAACAGCCGGATAAAAATCCCAACAATGGTATATGTTTTCCCGGTTCCGGCACTCGCCTCAACCAGCACTCGGGGTGAGAATTCAAGATCAAAAATCTGATTCAGTTCTTCTCTCATACCACAGGTTCCATATGGTTCATCATACAATTAAGCAGCTCCCGGAACTGCGGATGGATATATTCAGGTTCAAAATCGGGTTCATCCCCGGCAAGAAAAGTCACGAACAAATCCCGGTTTTCTGCAAATCGGTTGTATTCCGACCCTTCGAATATTTGTGCGGCACTCTCTTCCGGAATACCATTCTCTTTAAAGATCGCTTTTTCATACGCATAAGAAGTGGACGGAAATAGCATAATGGGTGATTCTATTCCCGATCTGAATATCCGAACTGCCAGTTCCAATTGCTCTTCAGCGTTTTTTACGGGCTGAAAGGCTATCCATTTGGGTTTCGGTTTTTTCAGATCGCACAAAAAATTGGATTCTGAATCGGGAAAATGCCCCGATACGTTTCCGCACAGATGCCGGATCCAGCTCCTGAACACCCTTCCGCCATTGAAACCCGACGGTGTGATATCGAGCATCCGTTCTGCAGAATAACTTAGCAGAGATCCATTAATGGAGATAGATTCTGTTTGAATATTGAGGTCGAAATTGTTGATTTGCGGTTCAAACCCTTCTTCACGAACCCATTCGATCGCTGAATCAACCGAATGAATGATTTCCCGCAACACAGTTTCACCCTGCCAGCCCTGGGGTACGGTTCCGGTACGATAGAGCAGATTTAGAATCTGATCTTCATTTTTATCCTGCATCCTCCATCCAAAGACACGATCAAATAATTTGTGATACTCAAGGCTGCTTAACTCAAATTCTTTTTTTCTCTCTTCTGCGCGATTAATTTCCGGATTGAACCGGCTCTTGAAAAACGTCTGAACCGGGTTTGCGTAAAATCTGTCAAGCTCTTCAAATGGGATAAAATCTCCGTTCTCTTCAATGGAAATGGGATCGCCCGGCTGAAGGCCCCGTACTCCCGTACCCCGCTTAAACATCCGTTCAGATGCCAGAAACTCTGTTTTCGCAAAAGATGTCCCCTTCCTGAAATTCTCCCGTGAAAACCCGTGAAGCGGTGAATTATGTACAATATCTTCTGCTTTTTTTCCCGTAGTATCTGCGATAAAATTTACCCATTCATTCACAATCGGCGAAGGTGGAATCGGCTCATTGTCCACACGGCTCATCCCGATATAACTGCAGTAATGAACATCGCCGGCTGCCATAACCGATTCCAGGAACAGATTGCGATCTTCATTCTTCCGGTTTCGGTCGGTCGGCGCGGGATTCCGGGCCATCAGATCAAAGTCAGCTGACTTCGGTTTTCGGGGAAAATCGGCTTCGTTGAGACCAATCAGCGCAACTACTTTTGCAGGGATCGATCTCACCGGCACCATCGTGCTGAATGTTACACCGCGTGAAAAGAGAGCCGTCGAGGCAGAGCTGTTTTCGAGCTGTTTTTTGAATTGCGCACGAAAAAGACGAAACGTGATTTTCTGTTTGGTTCCGGAGGTTTCTGCCGCTTCAGTGATCCTGTCAAGGCATCTTCGGATTTCATCACTTTCCTTCTCTTTTAAAACACCATCAGAGCAGAATGAACGAATGAGTTTCAGGGTAAAATCACACCAGCCAGACACCGTTTTTTTTGATTCGGATACTTTCCCAAAATCTCTCAGATTCCCAACGAAACCTGAAAAAGCGGACCAGTCCTCTTCCCGGTCTCGTCCCTGGATCTTGTGGAAGTGAATTTCACCATCGTCGAACGGATCATCCTGCTCCCCCATCAGCATCCCTTTCCAGCCGCGATTGAGTGCCGATTGCCAGGTTTGCAGATCACTTTCCGGCTGTCCCGCCGCCCGTCTGTGATCCCCATCCGCACCCCAAATCACGTGATTCTCTTCCATCCACCGCTTGATACGGGACGCACCGGATTCCGATACATCATACCGGCTCCGGACCTCTTCTTCCAGGAACAGGTCCATCACCTCTGTGAAGCTCAGGCGTGAATCGATCAGATCCAGCAGTTGTGTGAGCACGCGCTTCAGCCCGCTGCCGCTAATCCCTCCAAAACCGGCGTGATACGGGATGGAAGGAAACCCCTTCTGTTCCGTTCCAAACACCGCTTGAATAAACGGCAGGTACGTTTCAAGGTCGGGGGTTGCAACTAATACATCATCCGGGCTCAGATCCGGATCATCCCGAAAACGGCGCAGCAGAAACTGGTGAAGGTTTTCGATTTCACGCAGAGGCGTATGACACGAACGAACCTCAACTGAACTCAGGTCACCTGTCCATCCATCGGGATTCCTGTTCTCCAGGATTGATTTTTGAACGTGACTTAAAAAAGAATCGGGATTTGAATCAACCTTATCAATAACAAACTCATTCGCAGTTTGATGAAAATCGTACAGTAATCCGACCCCCTTCTGTTCTTCGCCAAACGCCTGAACCAACGCGTTCTCATTCTCAGACGCTTCACTTTTTTTGTGCTGCAGATCCATCCGAAAAACTAAAACATCGGTTTGTGATGATGTATTTTCCGCCATTTTAACGATCGCGACAGGAATCAAACCCGGATTAAAAAAATAAACCGGCTGCGGATGTTCCGTTTTGCCGGACTTTAGATCGTTTGTTATCTCCAGAATTAATTCTGCTTTATTGGGAAACCCGGTTCCCTTCTCGCGTTTTTTTCTCTCCTTCTCCAGTTCATTCCACAGTTTTGCCTGCCACTGCTCGTCCGAATCTGCCGAAATATTCCCTTTCTGCCACCCAGTGATCAATTCCGGCCTGTACACGATATACTGGTCATAGACCGATGAAATCCTTGCCGAAAGCTGAAATACCGCCTTTTCTTTGATCTCTTCAGGCTGCATGCGAATATATCGATCGGGCCGTGAGAATTTAGAGCGTTTGTCATCATCCATAAGCAGATCAAACAGAGACCATGTCAGCGGGCCAGGATCTGATGGAAGCTGCGAAGGAAGTGTTCGATACGACTTTCGAATCTGCTGAAACTGCCACTCCGCAGGCAATAAAAAGTGACAGTTGGCCAATATTCCGTTCTGTTTTGAAAGAATCAGCCGAAGCCACCGTGATGTATCAAGGTTGGGAACAACGATCTGAACCGGCTCGAACGGATCTTCCGGGATTCGCCCGACTAATTCCGCAGCGAGCTTTTCGGCGAGATCTGTTAAAGAGTGACTCTTGTAAATGTGGAGCATAAAACGGGTCTGTAATTATCGGCCTTCCGGGTTGATCAGATGATACTGAATTGTGGAATGTATCAAAAGTAATGAGCCCGGGTGACAGACTGTGTCATCCCGGGCAAAAAAATTTTGCGTATTACTAACGATTTAGTATAATAACAGCGAACACTTAAAAAATAGAGATGAACAAGCTGAAAGTTGTACTCCTGTTTTTACTGATTACAGCCGGGCAAACGGCAGAAAGCACTGCACAAACTACTATCAAAGGCACCGTTACGAGCCTGAATGGTGAGCTGATTCCGAATATTGTGCTCACTCCTCACCCAGCCGGTCAAACCACCATTTTCAATCGGCCGACCGAGGTGATCGCCGGCCCTGAGGGGTCATACGAAATTACTATTGCGGAACCCGGCATTTATAACTTATCCATAGCGGCAGTACACCATCAGAACCTGAGGCTTCCGGTGATGATTTACGATCAGGAGAACATTGAGATGGATATCCGGCTGGTGCCGCGATACTATAATAATGGCATGTATTTTGATCAGGAACCGTACCGGGAGTGGATTCGGGTGTATGGCAATTTCAACAATTATGATTTTCATACCGCACCGATTTTTGACCTGAATAGTGATGGCTCGATATCAGCTACCATTCCGGCCGACCGCGATACGGTCCGTTACCAGGTCCGCGGAATATCGGGAGGCCCTGTCCCGCTTCCCGGTGAGGCTCTTACGGCGATCCGACCGAACCGAACATTCGAGGGGGTAATCATCCCACCGGCTAACGCTGATTCCATCGAATTGAGATTTGATCCAAATGAACAGACGAAGTATCAAAAAAATGTAGGCCCGATTTCACCGACCCCTGCCCACAGGCCCAATGCCAGACTTTCGTTTTCAAATCCATCTGACTATTTCTGGATTCAACCTCTCTCACTGGTTCAAACCACTTACAAAAACTATGAGATAAATTCTTCTGATAATACTGTCGAACCCGATTCAAATGACCAAAATAACGGAGAGCTGTCCGGTTGGATGAATAGAATTGCGAACAATGCAAAAAAGTATAGAAAAGAGATTCGGACAACGTTAGAAGATGATTCACTGCATCCGCAGCAGCGAGCAGCACTTTACATCGCATACTTGGGATTGCTCAATCAGCAAGTTCGATGGAATGAGCATGTGGGAGAGGATTCACCAGAGGACGGACCCGGACCTGAATTTCTTCTGCAGGTTATACAAGAGGTTCATCCGCTGCACCCGGTGTGGGGGCGAAATCCGGGAGCTGCTACCCAATTACTGGAACAGTCCGGTTTCAACCCTGAGGTTGTGGAGTATTCAGAGAAGATGGTTCGTGAACATACCGATGATTTGGTTGTGCGGTACCTTGTACTCGAACTGATTGAAAAGAAAGCTCATCAATATGAGGATGCCCGGGAGATGCCGGAATACAGCTGGATTGTGGAACGATATGGTGAAAACCATCTCGCCCGGCAAGCGATTGTTGCCTACTTACGCGGCTCCCGAACCGATTAATGACCGGTTTACCCTGTAACTCTGCCGAGATGTGCCTGTATAGCAGCTTCAACAACGGATGAATAAGAAGCTTTTGCAGAATCCGCCCACTCTTTTAATTTATTCAGAGTTTCCACTTCAAGATAATAGCTGGCCACTTTCTTTTCGGGGCGATCCTGCTCTTCAAGATTCTCCTGCTGAGCTTTTTGCGCTTTCATTTTTTCCGTAAAGGAGTTCGCCAGCGACATACTGCTATCATTCTGGTAGTCACTGAAGATGCTGTCGCTTCGGCCCGACCGCGGTCGATTATCCCCCACATAACTGAACTCCGATTTTTCATCACCAAGCGAATCGATTGGAGAAAATCCTAAACTTCGTTTCAAGCCCATGATTAATATCCGTTTCTGATCTCTTTGGCTAACTCGAGGTAATCTTTTGCGCCGTGACTTTGGCTGTCGTATTCAAATATTGTTTTATGATGTGAAGGGGCTTCGGCAAGTGCGATATTATCGCGGATGACCGTATTAAATACTTTCGCTCCAAAATGCTCGCGGATATGCCCCACTACCTCTCTGTTCAGATTTTTACGCTTATCGAAGAGAGTGCATACAATGCCTTCCACTTTCAAATCTGGGTTGAGACGCTGCTGAACGATTTTGATCAGATCCATCAATTTTGAGAGTCCGTGCAGGGCCAGGTATTCACTCTGCAGCACAATCACCAGTTCATCAGCTGCTGTAAATGCGTTCAGTGTGAGAAGCCCGAGGTTTGGAGGGCAATCGAGAAGAATGAAATCATAATCATCCTCAATCTCTTTCAGCGCCGATCTTAGAATCTGTTCTCTTGCAGGTTCATTGACCAGTTCCATCTCTGCTCCGGAAAGCTCAATGGATGCCGGTAACAGATCGAAACCGTTATGCTCCATCACAATATCACGGGCAGACAATTGCCCCTTCAGCATGTGATAGATATTATTTTTCATTTTTGAAGAGTGAATCTTCAATGAATACGTTAGGTTCGCCTGCGGATCCATGTCAACCAGAAGCACTTTGTAACCAATTTTACTCAGTCCTGCCCCGGTATTAATTGTGGTCGTCGTTTTACCGACTCCGCCCTTTTGATTTGTAAATGCTATTTTTCTCATAAGAAGGAAGAAATTGTTAGTAGATCTGTTAACAGGAGTAATCAGGAACCCATTTGTTACAAGAAATATTAAATATCCTTAATATTTGAAGGGTGTAACCTTTCACCTCTCTTTATCGGCATTTTTTCTTTTTTTGTTCAGTCACTCTGTGATTTTTTGATATAATTCTGATAAATGCCCCGGTTCGATAGCCTTATTACATATCGGGTCTTTTTAATCACATAAAGATGAAAAAATGCTAATCTCCCTGCAGATCCTACCATTATGGTTTTCAAATCTGTTATGGTGTATCCCATTTTTACAATATCTTGCAATCAGAAAATATCATCCCTGTTTCGATGTGTTTCAGAAATGTTGATACGAATAACTTCACAAATTGATCGATAAAAACAGATGTCCAGTAAATATCCACCTATGCGATTTTTCAGCCGTAAACTCATCAAACCTACCGATTTAAACGCGCACGGCACCCTTTTTGGAGGCTCTGTTCTTGCCTGGATTGATGAAGAAGCAGCTATCTATGTGATTTGCCAGCTTGGAAAAGGAAATATTGTTACAAAATTTATGTCGGAAATTAATTTTGTGAGCTCTGCAAAACTTGGAGATATCATCGAAATCGGGATGGAAACCGTGGATTTTGGCCGAACATCGATAACTGTACGGTGCGAAGTCCGTCAAAAATTTACACATAACACAATTATCAGCATCGATAAAATTGTGTTTGTCCACATGGACAAAAATGGTAAACCAGCACCACATAATGTTACTGAACCTGCAAACGAGTAATTATGACTACTGACAAAGGCCCCATTGACTTTCAAATCATCAGAGATATGCTCTATAACGACGAAGCTTATGTGGATGAGTTTTGTCAGGCATCTGTAACTTCATTCACGGAATTCAAGAACAACTTCCACAAAAATGTTATGGAAGAAGATCTTGAAACGCTCAGGCGTACCGGCCATAAAATTAAGCCGGTTGCAAAAATGCTTAAGCTCGATCCGCTTCTCGAAACGTATGAGAAATCTAAAATCTTACTCTCAGAAAGTTCTGATGAGGATATAGCGAAAATGAAGAAAAAATATGCTGATGATATGGATGCATATTGTGATAAGATACTTCAGCAGCTAAAAGAACGAAGTGAAAATGTGAGCTGATTTTAAACCATCATCAAAACAATAACTATTGATCAAACATAATTGAATAGAATGGAGACTATACTTGTTACCGGCGGAACCGGATTTATTGGAAGTCATACTATTGTTGAGCTTCTCACTGAGGGATACCGAGTTGTCGCAATGGACAACCTCTCGAACAGTAAAGTAACGTCTCTTGACCGGGTTGAAGAAATCACCGGCAAACGTGCCGAATTTATTAAAGCTGATTTACTTGATGAGCCAGCCCTGGATCAACTATTCAGTGAAAATAACATCGATGCTGTCATTCATTTTGCAGGGTTAAAAGCGGTTGGAGAATCCGTGGAAAAACCGCTTATGTACTACACAAACAATATTACCGGAACCGTGAATCTATGCCGTGCGATGCAAAAGCACAATGTTAAACGACTCGTTTTCAGCTCATCTGCTACCGTTTACGGTGACCCCTCCGAATCCCCGTTAACTGAAGATTCCAGCCTTTCGGCAACCAACCCGTATGGACAAACCAAACTTACAATTGAATATATTTTACGTGATTTATGTGTTAGCGATCCCTCCTGGAAGATAGCGCTGCTCAGATATTTCAACCCGGTTGGAGCACACCAAAGTGGAATTATTGGTGAAGATCCATCCGGAATCCCCAATAACCTGATGCCATTTGTAACCCAGGTAGCTGTAGGTAAAAGAGAAAAACTGTCGGTTTTTGGCGGTGACTATCCCACCCACGACGGCACCGGAGTCAGAGATTATATTCACGTAGTAGACCTCGCAAAAGGCCATCTGAAATCCCTGGAACATCTTGATAATATTTCAGGTGCCGAGGCCTACAATCTGGGCACTGGCAAAGGATCCAGCGTGCTTGATGTAATACATACCTTTGAAAAGGCAACCGGTCAGAACATTGACTACGAAATTACAGATCGTCGCCCCGGTGATGCCGCGATCTGTTTCGCTGATCCTTCAAAAGCAGAAAAGCAGCTAAACTGGCAAACTGAACTCACGCTTGAAGAGATGTGCCGTGATGCCTGGAACTGGCAGACAAAGAATCCGAATGGATATGAACGAGAATAGTCATATCCATTCGATTAATAATTCTTTTAAATTGTAATAATAAAGTTTGCCCTAACAAGTGAGATTATCTGCTCATCATTTGTTAGAACTCAGGGTAACTCATCCAAATATTAGAATTTTAAAAAAAATCGCTTTATTCTGTAAGGGTTTTCACCTATTTGGATCATACAAATGATATCCAATCCAAAAAGATGAGTAAAGCATGAACAGTTCAACCACAAATACAGACGTAACATCACTACTTCATCAGCTCGAAGATGAAGGTACAAAGGCTTATAATAAACTTTTCCCGCTCATCTATAATGAACTGAAAGACATTGCTTCAGTTCAAATTGCATCGGAACGAAACGATCTTACACTGAACAGAACAGATCTTGTGCATGAAGTATATATGAAATGGCTTCAGCAAGAAGATCTTGAATGCAATAGTAAAAAACACCTCATGAGGCTTGCATCTAAAGCAATGCACCAGATTCTTGTGGACTATGCCCGAAAAAAGCTGGCTTCGAAACGGGGAAGCGGTGCAGTGAAAATTGAGCTGGATGAAGAGACACTTGATGTCAAAGAGGCTAAGGAATTTCTGGAACTCGATCACGCCTGTAAAGAACTTCGCATGATTGATGAGCGTATGTACGATATTGTAGAATTGAAGTATTTCAGCGGTCTTTCAGTTTGCCAGGTTGCCGAAACTCTTGATATTTCAACAAGTACCGTAAACCGGGAATGGAAAAAAGCCAAAACGCTGCTCTACATGAAATTAAATAAAGAAGAATAAATCTGATTTAAAAAAGCCGCTTTGAAAATCCAAAGCGGCTTTTTTAGTAATTACAGAACGGTAAACGCCTGATCCGGTTCCATCGAAAGTACCGATTCGGCCATCAATTCAATAAGTTTTTCCAAATCATCGAGTGAGGCTGTCTCAACCGGTGAGTGCATATATCGAATAGGGACAGATACAAGCGCACTTGGAATGCCGGTTCGCTGGAAAAATATACTGTCTGTATCTGTACCGGTTCGTACACTTGTTGCTTCGTGCTGGAGAGAAATATCCCTTTTTTCTGCTGTTTTTTCTATAAGTTTTACAACTGCCGGGTGGTTGGCACCTCCGTGCTGTACTGTAGGTCCTTTTCCAAGCTTCACTTGTCCGTGTTCTTTTTGATCTATCCCGGGAGAATCGGTTGCGTGGGTTACATCCGTTACAATGGCTGCATCGGGCATGTGACGGTAACTCATCATGCGGGCACCAAATCCACCTACTTCTTCCTGAACAGAATTTAAAGCAATCACATTGACCGCGAGATCTTTATTTCTCTCTTTCAGATATTTCATCGTTTGGGCAATTGCAAAACCACCAATCCGGTTATCCAGCGCCCGAGCCGTTATAATTCGGTCATTCAGGTATTCAACATCATCTGCATAAGTGACCGGATCTCCAATCTGAACCACTTCAAGAACCTCTTCCCTGTCGGATGCCCCAATATCCACATAAATATCTTTCCAGGCCGGTTCCTTACCACCGCCATTTTTTTTATCCTGCAGGTGAATGGCGGTATTTCCAACAACTCCGCTTACCTTGCCATGTTTCCCGTGAATAACCACTCGCTTCGCACGGGCTATTGTAGAATCACTCCCCCCAAGTTTATTGAGGTAGATAAAACCATCATCTGATACATATTGAACAACCATACCAATTTCATCTGCATGTGCTTCCAGCATCACTGTCATTACATCTGAACTGGTTTCGATTTTAGCAATTCCGGATCCATACGCATCAGACTCTACTTTATCACTGAATTGAGATAAGTAATCGAGCCAGATTTTTTGTCCTGCAGATTCATATCCCGTAGGACTTGGGGTAATTAAAAGTTCTTCGAGAAATTTTGAGGTACTTTTATCAAACATAAATTGTGTTCTATTCTATTTTTAATTTTTCAGAAGATAGCGATTTCATGCATTAATCAAGATCATATGCATAATGATTTATTTAAATGATTAAATTCCAATCCTCATTAACGCGGTTCTGAATTCTTTTAAATGGCATATAAGATTAACAGGCTGATAAAAGTTCATAAAACTGTTAAAATGCCTTAGTAAGTGGTATTATTTGTACCTCAATTCAAATCAAACCGATTTCTCTTTTGAAAAACACATTTCAGCCGAATGAATTTTTCCATAAAACCTCTGTTGATATACGTTTTCGCGACCTGGACCCTCTTCAGCACGTAAATAACGCCGTTTTTAATACCTATTTCGAGGAAGCCCGCATCCGCTTTATTCAAACTATTCCGGAACTGCATTCATCCATGCAAAATGGTTTCAGTTTTGTATTGGCACATCTCGATCTCAAGTACATCAAACCTGTACTTTACGATGAAAAAATTTCTGTTTACAGTTCGCTAAAAGAAGTTGGCAACAGCAGTGTAACAGGAATTCAGGCGATATTTAACCAAAAAGGTGAAATCAAAGCGGTTGCACAGACAACCGGTGTCTGGTATGATGTAAAGAAAAAGCGGCCTGCAAAACTGCCGGATATTTCTAATCTCGATCAGTATTTTTTAAAATCTTCAGATGGATAAAAGCAGCCAGTATAAAATTTTCAGTGACCCTATTCACGGATTTATCACAGTTCCAAAAGGTGTGATATTGAAGCTCATCGACCATCCTTATGTTCAGCGTTTACGCAGAGTACGGCAACTGGGGTTAGGATACCTTGTGTTTCCTGCTGCAGAGCACTCCCGATTCTCCCATGCTCTCGGCGCTCTTGAACTCTGTCAGCGTGTCCTGAAAAATTTAGTTGAAAAAGATACAACTATCAGTGATGCGGAAATCAAGGGAACTTTAATTGCTATTTTGCTGCATGATGTAGGACATGGTCCCTTTTCACATACTCTTGAGCACACTTTAATTGATGATTTCAATCATGAGAAAATGAGCCTGAAAATCATGCATCAGTTAAACAAAGAGTTTGACGGTGAGCTAACGACTGCTATCGATATTTTTACTGATCAGTATCCAAAGAAATTTCTCCACCAGCTGATATCTTCACAGCTTGATATTGATCGTCTCGACTACCTGAAGCGGGACAGTTTTTTTACGGGGGTATCAGAAGGTTCGGTTGGTATCAACCGTATTCTGAAAACAATGCGCATTTTAAACGGAAATGTTGTTATTGAGAAGAAAGGGATATATGCGGTCGAAAACTATATTCTCTCCCGCCGATTGATGTATATGCAGGTATATCTGCACAAAACTGTTCTTAGCGCGGATTCCCTTCTGAAACAAATATTCCGAAGAGTTGAGTATTTACTTCAAAATGGTGAATCACTCCATACACCTTCCTGGCATCTGGAGTATTTTTTAACAGAAAAGAGATCAGCCAAAAAGTCGATTTCAGATGTAATAATGAAACATTATATGGCACTGGATGATCATGATGTTTTAATTAGTATTAAAGCATGGGCAGAGCAATCGGACCCAATTCTGCGGGACCTCTCCATCCGATTTCTTCAGCGGGATCTCTTCAGATCGACTTTTTTACCTCAAAATAAGATTGATAAGCAGATCGGGAAATTTACATCTCAGACCAAACAGGTTTTAAAACAAAAGGGGCTCCCCTTCGATGATGAATCGGTTTCATATTACATCGATATAGACAAGAGTTATAGTGAAGCTTACAAATATGAAAATGAGAGTATCTGGATCCTGGAAGGGAAAAGTAAAGCAGTGGAATTTTCAAAAGCTGTGGATACCCGGCATATCATAGCTCTCACGCAACCGGTAGTTAAACCATATATAGTTCACCTGAAGGAGCTAAATTAGCAGGGAGAATCTCAATTTGGGATATTTGATGAAACATTGATCCCGATTTTTGCCAGCAACTCCTCTTCTTTAAATGGCTTCTGCATCAGGTCGTCAAACCCTGCATCAATTAACTCACCTCTTGAATATCGTTGAGTTGCTGTTACAGCAATAATCTTTGATGCTGAAAGGCTTGAAGCCCCATTTCCGCGTATAACCTTAACTGCTTCAATCCCATCCATTACAGGCATACTCAGGTCCATCAGAATCATATCTGCTTTCCAGTTTTCAAGAATCTGCAGTGCTGCCTCTCCATTCGATGCCTCCTGTACATCAATTCCATATCTTTTCAGCATAAGTTTGAGGAGCGTTCTGTTTATGGAAACATCATCAACAACTAATATTTTCTTGATATTATTCGAACCCAAATCCGAACCCGTTTTTTGTAAATCCACACGGACTGAATCCTGTTCAGCGCCAAGCAGATTTTTGATTTTACCATCTAAAAGCTTTGAGTGATAAATAATTTTTTCAAGAAGCTTATACTGTTCATCTGTGAGGTCAGCATCTTTGCTTAATAGTTGTGAAAAACCGATCACAGCGTGCAGTGGAGTTTTTAATTCGTGAGACAAATCGACTCCGCCAGATTCATTCTCTGCTTTTTTTAAATCGGGAAGAGTCTTCAAATACCTTCCAACAATATTTCGAGCTGCATCCTTTACGGTAAAATACTTTACCATATAAATTTTATCATCTCCCCCCTGTATTTCAATTACAGAGGAACTGTTCTCATGGAAACTTCGCGAAAGTTTTTTAAGCTGTGGTATCTCGTTTATATTTTTCCCGGCAAGCGGCAACTCATTCTCATTAAATAAAGCTGAAAAACCAAAGTTTACGTAACGAATAAATCCCTCCGAATCGATAATGGCATTTCCTGTACCGGAATGATCCAGTATGGATTTAAGAAACGTAGTTTTCGCCTCTTCTGATAATTTCAGATCATTTGATCTATTCCCATTTCGGACATAGATAAAGAGAATAACGGACAATACAATTACCAAGACCAGCAGAATCAACTGGGCAGGAATACCGTACAGCCCGATCTCGTTAAGAATAAAAAAGTAAGACAAATTTTCAGCCACGGTAATATTTTCAGAATCAATTTACCGTAACATACAGGCTTTAATCTGGGTTTTCAGTTAGTCTTTTTTAATTGTATAACCAAAAGTCCGATAAAGAATTAAGAGCGGTTCCGAACATACTTTAAGAACGTAAGTGAGCCACTTTCCTGTCTGAATTTTTCTTTCCATACCTCACCTATTTGATCTCTGTATTCAGGAAAAAAAGTATCTCCATCGTAGGCTTCATCGATCTCTGTGATAATCAGCTCATCGGCCATGTTTATTGTTTGTCGGTAGATCTCTCCGCCTCCAATAACAAACACCCGCTCTTTATCCGATAAGTGATTCAATGCGTCATCAATTGATGAGAATGTCGGGACATGGGGATATGATTGCGATCGGCTTAAAACCACGCCTTCCCGACCCGGGAGTAGTTTTTCTCCAAGTTCTTCAAATACAATTCTGCCCATCAACAAGGTATGCCCCATAGTCGTTTGTTTAAAAAACTTCAGATCTTCCGGGTAATGCCATGGAAGTTCTCCATCTTTACCGATAACCAGGTTGGGATCGTGGGCTGCAATTAAAGTTAAAATCATACGGCTACCGGAAACCGGATTTTATCGTGTGGATTGTAGTTTAAAAGTTCAAAATCTGAAAATTCAAGCTGGTTGAGCGGTTTTTTCTGAATTTTGAGTTCAGGGAGTTTCCTGGGTTCTCTCTTTAATTGCTCCTTCAGGCCTTCCACGTGATTTTCATATATATGTGCATCTACAATTGTATGTGCAAATACTCCCGGTTTCAGGTTTGTTTCTGCCGCAATTGCCATCGTTAATGCGGAATAACAGGCCAGGTTGAATGGTATACCTAAAGCAATATCTCCGGATCGCTGTGTAAGGTGGCAATTCAGCCGGCCATTCGAAACATTAAAAATATACATCACGTGGCATGGTGGTAATCTCATTTCATCGAGCAGCCCCGGATGCCATGCACTCACAACTATACGGCGGCTATTGGGATTTTTTTTAAGCATATCAACTGCCCGCTGTACCTGGTCATATTCATCATAGGCCCATTTTACGTTTTCATCTGTACCTTTCCCGGGATATGAAGCGCCGCTTTCGCTTTTCAGCGCGGGAAAACGTCTCCAGAGTGTTGGATAGATCGGCCCCACATACCCGTCATCATCGGCCCATGCATCCCAAATATGGCAATCATTTTCATCTCTTAACCATCGGATGTGATCTTCTCCTCTCAGATACCAAAGTAATTCAAGAATCACAGATCGAAAGAACACTTTTTTTGTCGTCAGAAGTGGAAATCCTTCTGCCAGGTCAACTTTATAATGTTCAGCGAAACACGAAATTGTAGGAATTCCCGTTCGATTCTCTTTTATAACACCATTATCAAGTACGTTTTTAACAAGATTGAGATATTGCTTCATAGTGTTAAATGTAAATCATTATTTAAATTTCTGAGTGTACAGGATAAAGTTATTTGATACCCATTATGTTTCATCCCGTAATAACAGAGCGAGGGCTTTTTCGGCCGCGATCTGTTCAGCATCTTTTTTATTCTTTCCTTTCCCTTCTGCTTTCAATTCGCCCTGTAAATAGACCGCAACTGTAAAGGTTTTATCATGAGCGGGACCCTCTTCATCAATAACCCGGTAGTCGGGCAGAGGTTCATTCAGAGCTTGTAAATACTCCATCAGAGAACTTTTGAAATTATCCGCTTTCACTTCAAGCGACTTCAGATCAAGGTGTTTATTTATAAGTTTATCTGTAAACTCTGAGGTGAATTCGTAGCCTTTGGTAAGATAAATCGCGGCAACAACAGATTCGAACAAGTCTGCGAGAACACTTTTTGAAACCTCAATTCCCTGTCCTGATGCTCGTTCGCCTATCTCCATCACTTCATTTATCTGCATTGATCGCGCGATCTGGGCAAGCGTTTTTCCTCTTACTACCTTAGCTCTTAATTTAGTGAGGAAACCTTCATTGGCGAGTGGATATTGATCGAAAAGAATTTCGGTGACAACGAGATCCAATACCGCATCACCCAAAAATTCCAGACGTTCATACGTTTCATGAGCCTGTATTTTTTTCCCATCAATGATAGACCGATGGCGCAATGCCCTCAGGTAGATGCCGCGATCTTCGGGTTCAATTTTGAAACCGAGGAGCTTTTCAAGTTTTTTAATGCGTGCGGAAGGTTCTTTAAACTGATCTGTTGGTGCTGAAAACCAATTTTTTAACCTTCCTAGCATTTTTAGTCATCGAACTTTTTAAAAATGAGAGTAGTATTATGTCCACCAAAACCAAAGGCGTTATTCATGGCATAGGTTACATCCCTTGCAACTGATTCATTTGGCGTGTAGTTAAGATCGCATTCCGGATCTGGGGTAACCTGGTTAATTGTTGGTGGAATAATCCCGTGATAAGTCGTCAGAAGCGCAGCAATCGATTCAGCTGCACCGGCTGCACCGAGCATATGTCCGGTCATCGACTTGGTAGAGTTGAGATTCATTTCATATGCATGATCACCGAACACTTTTTTGATGGTGTTCGTCTCAGCAAGATCACCGAGAGGAGTAGACGTACCGTGCATGTTGATATGATCAACATCATTCGGGGTGATTCCAGCCATATTGAGTGCCATATCAAGGGCAAGTTTCACGCCATTGCCGTCCGGGTCGGGTGCGGTAATATGATGTGCGTCAGCTGAGAATCCATATCCTGAGATTTCACCGTAAATTCGGGCACCGCGTTCTAAAGCGGATTCAAGAGATTCGATGAACATCATCGCAGCACCTTCGCCGAGGACAAAACCGTCCCTGTCTTTATCAAAAGGTCTGGATGCAGTTTCAGGGGATTCATTTCGTTTGGAGAGAGCTTTCATCGAACTAAACCCGGAAACTCCAATCGCCCAAACGGGGGATTCTGTTCCACCACAGACGGCCATATCTGCCTGGCCATACTTTATAGCATCGTATGCCAGGCCGATATTTTGAGATCCGGTTGCGCACGCTGAAACAGCGCAGTAATTCGCTCCTCTAAAACCATATTTAATAGAAATATGGCCAGCAGGCATATCAGGAATGAGCATGGGAATAAAGAACGGATTCACACCGCGCGGACCATGTTCATGATGATCGACAGACTGGTCGTAAAATGTTTTCATTCCTCCGATACCGGTCCCTACAATTACAGCAACACGATCTTTGTTGATAGAGTCAAGATCGACCTTACTGTCTTTAATCGCCTCATCAGCGGTTATTATACCGTATTGAGAGACATTATCCAGCCGTCGGGCTTCTTTACGCTCAAAAAACTCACTTGAGTCGTAGTCCTCAATTTGTCCGGCAAATTTTGTAGGGTAATCTGTTGTATCGAAGTGTTCAATGGTACGGACTCCACTTTTGCCAGAAACCAAACCATTCCAAAATTCAGGTGCGGTCTTTCCGACAGGTGTTAGTGCTCCAATACCTGTTACTACTACTCTACGTCCAGTCATATTATATGTTTAAGTCTGCTTTATTGTTTTTGCTGCAGATATTTCACAGCGTCGCCTACCGTAGCAATATTTTCAGCATCTTCGTCGGGAATGCTAAGGTCAAACTCTTTTTCGAATTCCATAATGAGTTCAACTGTATCCAGAGAGTCGGCACCCAGATCATTCGTGAAGTTAGCCTCGGTCACTACTTCTGACTCATCAACTCCAAGTTTGTCAACGATAATTGCTTTTACTTTTGATTCTACGTCTTGTGACATTTCGATCGGTTTTTTTTATTAAAGTTTAAGATAAATAAGAAATCCGTCGCTTATAATACGACATCTATACGAAAAATAACACGCTTTGCGTTATTCTCCCTATTATATAAAAATGTTTCTACATTGCCATTCCGCCATCCACCCGAATTACCTCACCAGTAATGTAAGAACTTAAGTCTGAGGCAAGAAAAGCGGCTGTATTGGATACTTCTTCAGGATTACCGGCTCTGCCCAGCGGAGTTTCTGCTTTGATTGATTCAAGAACTTTTTCGCTCAATTGTTCCGTCATCTCTGTTAGTATGTAACCCGGGGCAATTACATTAGCACGAATCCCGCGGCTTGCGAGTTCTTTGGCAAACGACTTCGTGAATCCAATGATGCCTGCTTTTGAAGCTGCATAGTTACTTTGTCCGGCATTACCAGAGAGACCAACTACAGAACCAACGTTAACAATAGAACCGCCGCGAGCTCTCATCATCGGTTTGGCTGCAGCTTTGCTATAGTTAAAGATACTTTTCAAATTGGTATTTATTACTTCATCCCATTGTTCTTCATTCATTCGAAGAATGAGATTATCACGGGTTATTCCGGCGTTGTTTACCAATACATCGAGAGAACCCCATTCATCGACTACAGATTGAATAACCTCTTCAGCTTTTGAAAAATCTACTGCGTCAGCCTGAAAAGCTTTACCTTTAACATTTTTCCCGGATATCTCCCCGACAACCTCTTCGGCAGCATCCACTGATCGGGCGTATGTAATTGCAACGTTAGCACCGAGATCTGCAAAATGCAGCGCCATATGCCGGCCTATTCCCCGGCTGCCACCTGTTATCAGACAGTTTTTTCCTTTTAAATCCATGATTTATTGATGACCTGTAATATTAGCATTAGAAACGGTTCTCTTTACAAGTCCCTGCAGTACCTTTCCGGGACCTACTTCAGTAAAATCGGTAATTCCGTTCGATTCCATATTTAAAAGCGTTTGCGTCCAGCGAACCGGGGATGTTAGTTGAGCAATCAAATTTTCTTTCACAACATCTGATTTTCTCGTTGGTTCCGCAGTTGCATTGCTGTAGAATGGACAAACAGGATCGTTAAATTCAATATTGTCAACCTTCTTTTTGAATCCATCGAGTGCCGGTTTCATCAGGGGGGAGTGAAAAGCACCGCTCACCGGCAACATTTTAGCGAGCCTGCATCCGCGCTCTTTGGCAATATCAACTGCTTTTGAAACCGCATCCTCGTCACCTGAGATAACGAGCTGACCGGGACAGTTATAATTTGCGGCGACTACCGGTTTATTAATCTCTTCTGAGGCTTCAGCACAAATATCGTCAACAACAGCATCATCCATGCCGATTATAGCTGCCATGGTACCCGGATGAATTTCACCGGCTTCCTGCATAAGATCCCCGCGCAGCTGTACCAGGTCGAGTGCTGTTTCAAATGATAAAACTTTAGCCGCTACAAGTGCAGAAAGTTCACCTAAACTATGCCCTGCTACTGCATCAGGTATAATATTCATTTCATAAAAAAGGGCTACGGAGTGCAAAAAAATTGCCGGCTGGGTATAACGTGTCTGCATCAGCGTTTCTGAGGGGCCTTCAAACATAATCTCAGTAATAGCATATCCCAGTTGTTCGTCAGCGCTCAGGAAGAGCTTTTTAACATCATTGCTGGAATCAAAATGGTCTTTCGCCATACCGACGAATTGTGAACCCTGCCCCGGAAAAAGTATTGCGTTCATTATTTACCCCATTTTAAAAATATAGAACCCCATGTAAGCCCGCCGCCAAATGCAGAAAGCACGAGGTTATCACCTTCACTTAATTCATCATTCCAATCTGCAAGGCAGAGTGGTATGGTGGCTGATGTTGTATTTCCATATTTACTGATGTTGATCATAACCTTCTCTTTATCCAGCCCCATACGCCGTGCTGTTGCGTCGATGATTCTCAGGTTTGCCTGATGAGGCACAAGCCAGGATACATCGTCGGGCGCTAAATTATTTTTCTCCATAATTTCGAGAGAAACATCAGCCATTCCTTCAGTAGCTCGTTTAAAAACAGAACGGCCTTCCTGCCTCAAAAAATGCAGTTTTTGTTCAACTGTTTGTTCTGTCGCCGGCATGACGCTGCCTCCGGCGGGTTGATAAAGCATACGATCCTCATCACCGTCAGTGTAGTGAATGTAATCGATAATCCCCACTTTTTCATCTGTTGCTTCAAGAAGAACTGCAGCGCCGGCATCACCGAATAGAATACAGGTTGTTCTGTCTGAATAATCAAGAATAGAACTCATTTTATCAGCCCCGATTACCAGAACTTTTTTTGCCCTGCCCGATTCAATCATCGTACCGCCGGTGGTCAATGCAAAAAGAAACCCGGAGCATGCAGCAGACAGATCAAAAGCATAGGCTTTATCTGCCCCGATTTGTTTTTGCACGAGGCAGGCTGTGGCCGGAAAGAGATAGTCTGGGGTTACGGTAGCAACAATGATGGCGTCAATCTCATCCGGGTCAACATCGGCGTCTTCAAGTGCTGCTTTTGCTGCACGCGAGGCCATGTAAGAGGTACCCCTGCCTTCACCTTTTAAAATTCTGCGTTCGGAGATACCGGTCCTGGATGTAATCCATTCGTCGTTGGTATCCACCATGGTTTCAAGTTCTTTATTCGTAAGAATATAATCCGGCAGATATTTCCCTACACCGGTTATCTTAGCATAAATTGGAGGCATGAAATTGGTTTAGTTAAGAGAGGCTTTAATCTTTTCATTCACCCCGTTTTCGATACAATTTGAGGCGTTTAAAATCATACTTCTGATCGCAAATGGGCTGCTTCCTCCATGCCCTACGAAACTGATACCGTTCACTCCGAGAAAAGGAATCCCGCCAACGTGTTCGTAGTCAAATGTATGCATAGCTTTTGTTAAAACAGTAAACATTTGTTTTTGCACATCTTCACTGATTTCTAATTCGGAAATATGCTTTTTAAACAGTTCCCTGAGGATGCCCGGTATAGATTCTCCGAACTTTAGAATTACATTACCTGTGAGACCATCCGTTAAGAATACATCAGCTTTACCACTGAGAATATCTTTCCCTTCAATATTTCCTATGAAGTTATCAAACTGTGCTAATATTTTGTAAGAATCTTTGAGCAGATCCGTCCCTTTTTCAGGTTCTTCACCAACGTTTACAAGACCGATTTTTGGATTTTCAACTCCCAGAATTTGCTCGGTAAAAATCGAGCCCATTAATCCAAACTGGTAATACATTTCTGGCTTGAGCTCAAGGTTTGCTCCTGCATCAACTAAAAGCCGAACCCCTTTCACTGTTGGATACAACGCACCAATTGTAGGGCGGATGACTCCTTCAATTTTCCCAAGGAGAACCGTAGAAGCTGCAAGCAACGCACCGGTATGCCCGGCACTAACAAATGCATCGCACTGGCCCGCTCTGTGATGTTTTAGACCTACTGATATTGATGAATTTTGTTTGTCCTTCAGCACTGAAGATGCAGAATCATCCATAGTGACAATCTGGTCTGCATGTAGAATATCAACCCGATTGCTATCAAAATCGATTTCAGATTGTTCCAGCTCGTCCTGAATTAATTTTTCAGGACCTACAAATACCAGATTAAGGTCAGCTCGTTCGGCTAATGCCTCGAGACCTCCTTTAACCGGATTTTCTGGAAAGTGATCTCCACCTACTGCATCTACAGCAACGATCATAAATGTTTAATTGGGTTATTCTGACTTAAAGACTACCTGCTGACCTCTGTAATGCCCGCACTCCATACACACATGGTGATATCTGTGAAGCGCACCACAGTTTGAGCACTCAGCAAGTGTGACGTCCTTAAGACTCTGGTGGGCTCTTCGCTTGTTTTTACGAGCTTTGGAAGTTTTTCTTTTCGGATGTGCCATCTACTTACAATAATTATTTATTCTTTAATTTCTTCAGTTTTTCCCATCGCGGATCAATCGCTTGTTCATCGTCCTCACCGAGGTCTCCAAACTGTGCAGTTTCAAACTCGTTGAGTTTTCCGGACTCATCAACATACTTCGGATGAATTTTTTTGATCGGGATATTCAGCATGATAGTGTCGCGCACCTCATCTGAAATATCGAGCACCAATTCATCAGCTGGAATCTGTTTAACCGCGCTTTCAGCGGTTACAGATTCTTCAATCTCACCGGGCTGAAACAGAATATCAAATTTTCCTTCAATCTTCTTTTCAAATGGCTCGAGACTCCTGTCACAGATTAGTTCAACACTGCACTGTAAACTAAACGAGACCTTAATGAAGTGATCTGTTCTGAAGAAGTTGATATGCACCTCACCCTCCAGAAAGCTGATTTCTTCATCGAGCTCAAAAAACCCTTTCGTCAGCGACCGCTCTTTTGAACTTTCGCCTTCGGGCAATTCCTGTATGTCGAATCTTAATTTTTGCTTATCCACAATAGCCATCTAAAATACAGACTTATCTTTTCGAAAGCAATCAGTTAAATAAACCAAAAAGCCGCTGTTCTACCAGCTCAATAACTTTTCCAAGATCTTCTTTACTATTAACAAAATCGAGATTATCAGTATCAATAATCAGTTTCTGATGGCTGTATCTGTCAATCCAGTTTTCATATAACTTGTTCAGTTTTTCGAGATAATCGATTCGGATTGTATTCTCATAGTCCCTGCCCCGTTGCTGAATCTGGCGGACGAGAGTGGGAACCTGTGCCCGAAGGTAAATCAGCAGGTCTGGCGGACGAAGATAATGACTCATTTGATGAAAAAGCGCGGAATAATTCTGGAAATCCCGGTCGCTCATCAAATTCATGTTATGCAGGTTTTTTGCAAAAATCTCTACATCCTCATAGATCGTACGATCCTGAATAATATTCTCACTTTTACTGAGCATCTCTTTTTGATGCTGAAAACGGCTGGATAGAAAATAGATCTGGAGATTAAAGCTCCAGCGCCTCATATCTTCATAAAAATCAGATAAATAGGGATTGTCTTCTACAGATTCGTAATATGGATTCCACGAAAAATTTTCGGCAAGGAGTCCTGTTAGTGAAGATTTTCCTGCACCAATATTACCCGCAATTGCAACGTATCGCCCTTTTTTTTTGTCGCTCATTTATAATCTATTGTTTACCCAGAAGGGCGTACATCGCTTTTTTGTAATTTTCGACACCAGGCTGATCAAATGGATTCAAACCGAGCATATACACATAAACCCCGGTAAAAAGTTCATAAAAATAGATGAAACGCCCGAGCTGCTGCTCATTTAAACTGGTCAATTCTACCCGTATCACAGGTACGCCGCCGTCTATATGAGCCTGGCATGTACCCTCAAGCGCACTGTTATTAATTTCGTAAATCGGTTTATCTGACAGATATCCGAGCTGGTCTACATCAGAATCCATTTCAGTGAGGGTCAGTTTACTCATCGGTTTTTTCACCGTAAGCACCGTCTCAATTATATTTCGCTGCCCCTGCTGAATAAGCTGACCAATACTGTGCAGATCTGTTGTGTATGATGCGTTAGCAGGAAAAAGACCCTTACCCCCTTTCCCTTCACTTTCACCAAGCAGCTGCTGAGTCCATCCGCATAATTGGTTGAGCTCCGGTTCAAATGAACTCAAAACATCAATAGCATACCCTTTTTCGTGTAAAAGGTAACGGGTAGCCGCATATTCGAGAAGTTTTGACGGATCTTTTTCAAGGGCTTCATACTCCGCTACAGCGCCATAATAGAGCGTCTGTATATCGATACCGGCTACTGCAATCGGCAACAGACCTACGGGGGTAAGCACCGAAAATCGTCCGCCTACATCTTCAGGAATGACAAATTTGTCGTACCCTTCCTCATCAATAATTTTATTGAGTACTCCTCCTGTTTCGCCGGTGGTTGCAATAATTCGCTGTGTTGCATCATCGCCGTATTTGCTGTGCATCCATTTCCGGATCTGTCTGAACGCAATGGCTGTTTCAAGAGTAGAACCTGATTTTGAAATCACATTCAGGTACACACTTTTTATTTCCCCGTCAGCTTTAGGCTGATTAAGATAGTGTATGAGTTCTTCCAGGTATTGAGCACTCAAATGGTGACCGGCATAGATGATTTCAGGGCCGCTTTTCCGAAATGGTTTAGAAAGTGCGTCTATCACAGCACGAGCTCCCTGGTACGAACCGCCAATCCCGCAAATAATAAAAATATCTGCATCATTGCGGATCTGTGCTGCACGCCGCTCAACTCGCTCCAATTCTGCATCATTTGGTGATTGCAGTATCCTCCGCCAGCCAAGCCATTCATTTCCCTTTCCGTAGCCATCCTGAACTTGCCGGAACGCACCGGAAGCTCTATCATTGGCACCCTGATGTTCTTCTGCTGTATAAAACTCCTTCGCCCCTTCTATATTTATCTGAAGCATGCCTTTTTCGTCTTCTTTTTAGTTATCTGAGTTTTTTTGCTAAATCCAGAAGTTCAAAATTAATTTCCTTCTTCTTACCAAATGTCATTTTAAGGGGTGTGATTTTGATAGCATTATTCACAATTCCAACCATTACCTGGGTGTGACCCTCAGAAATCGCCTTGACTGCAGCCGACCCAAGCCTGCTGGCAAGAACCCTGTCTCTCGCTGTGGGTGCGCCACCGCGCTGAACATGACCAAGAATGCAGACTCGCATCTCATATTTCGAAAAATCGTCCCGAAGTTTTTCGGATAGTTTCAGAGCGCCGCCTGTTTCGTCACCTTCAGCAACCACAACCAAACTGCTGCGGCGCTGCTCGTGAAGAATTCCATTCAGATTTGTTCGTACTTCATTAACGTCTGTTAGTGATTCCGGCAACAGTATGAGTTCTGCACCACCGGCAATACCAGTATCAAGTGCGATAAACCCTGCATCACGCCCCATCACTTCAACCAGAAAAAGTCGGTCATGGGCATCAGCAGTATCGCGGATTTTATCGATTGCATCCATTGCAGTATTAAGTGCCGTATCATACCCAATCGTTTCATCAGAACCCACAAGGTCGTTATCAATCGTAGCAGGAATTCCTATCACGATGATATTATGCTCTCTGGCCAAAAGGGTACCGCCTTGAAATGACCCGTCCCCTCCTATTATCACCAGAGCCTCAATACCTTCCTTTTTTAGAACATCAGCAGCTTTTGCTCTGCCTTCTTCTGTTCTGAATTCCTCACACCGGGCGGATTTCAGCATTGTTCCGCCCCTTTGAATGATGTTGGATACATCAGTTGGCCCGAGCCTTTTAAAATCTCCGCTTATCAGCCCTTTAAATCCATGTCGGAAGGCAATAACTTCGTAGTTTTCGCTGCTTGCGGTTCGCACAACTGCCCGAAGTGCAGCATTCATTCCGGGAGAATCTCCGCCACTTGTTAGAACACCTATTGTTTTCAATGTAAATATGATATTTTATTGCAGTATTGAATAAGCTGGTAAACTAACCACACATTCATCATTCCGCAACTTTTTAATGACAGGTTTCATTATTTTGTTGCTTCATTTTGAAAAGATAAACTCCTTATGCCGGATCAGGCTATTTTAGAATCAAATTCAAAAAAGAATCCCTCTTTGAAGTCTCTCTCAGAAATCACACATCCTATACAGAATGATCTTACTGTATTCAGGGATTTCTTCAGGGAGCAGACCGATACTGATATATTTTTACTTAACAAAGTGATGCGGTATCTGCTTCGTCAGAAAGGGAAGGAAATTCGCCCCACCCTGGTTTTTATGACCGCCAGAATGTTTGGGGATGTCGATAGACGCAGTTACATTGCTGCAACTATGATTGAACTACTGCATACGGCCACTCTGATCCATGATGATGTGGTGGATGAAGCTGATATACGCCGTGGTTTTTTAAGCATAAATAAACTTTGGAATAACAAAGCAGGAGTTCTGCTCGGCGATTTTTTACTATCCAAGGGCCTGCTTATTGCGCTCGACAACAAAGAGTACGATATGCTTCAAATCCTGTCCGGCGCAGTGAAACAGATGAGTGAAGGAGAACTCCGGCAGCTAAAAACAGCACGCCTCTTTAATATGACAGAGGAACGCTATTTCCAGATTATCTCAGAAAAAACCGCCAGCCTGATATCCGCTTGTTGTGAATGCGGGGCATCTGCTGCAACGGATAACCAGCAGACCATTCGTGCCATGAAAGAGATTGGCCTTAAAATAGGGATTGCATTTCAGATAAAAGATGACCTATTTGATTATGGACTCGATGATGTCGGCAAACCGAAACGTAACGATATTCAGGAACGTAAAGTAACGCTGCCGCTCATAAAAGCATTTGAGAATTCTTCAACAATGGAGACCCTTCGTATTAAGCGCCTGATGAGAAAACGAAAAAAGAGTTCCAAAGATGTTGACAGAATTGTAGAATTCGTCCATCAAAAAAATGGCCTTCATTCTGCCAGGTTATCAATGGAACAATATGCAGAAGAAGCCCTGGAAAAACTCAGCTCATTACCCGTTCAAAAAGGTGCTGATGATTTTCAGGCTCTCGTAGAATTTATAATCAATCGAAAAAAATAGAACTTAGCCAGTCTATCAGTTATGGATCACCTGTTTTTATCTGATGTACATTTGGGTGCGTTCAACGATCAAACCGATCGCGAGGTTCGGCATGACCTTGCTGAACTCATCCGGTACTGTAGTGATAAGGGCATTAAAATGCATATCCATGGCGATTTGTTTGATTACTGGATGGAATATCCAAACTGGAGGCCCGACTTTGGCAAAGAGATCCTGGCTTGTTTTAAAGACTATATGAAAAAAAACAGTGCAGTTAATTATGTGACTGGTAACCACGATAACTGGACAAAGGGATATTTCGAAGAAATCGGTTTTAATGTCAGTAATGACTTTTTTGATCTGTCCATCGACGGCAAACGCTTTTTTATTCACCATGGAGATGGCTTGAGTGATCCGGATCTGGAGCTCCCCCGCCCCCCCATGCACAGACTTTTACGAAACAAAATATTCGTAAAGCTGTATCAACGGTTGCTGCCACCAAAGGCCGGGATTCACACGATGAAAGCGTTCTCGAACTACAGTAAACGTCGCGCTTACTGCGATCCAACTGTACTGAACAAATGGTCTGAAGACTTTTTAAAATCTTCCGACTATGACTACGTTATATCCGGGCATGATCACCAGCCACGTGTACGCACTTTTAATTACGGCACTTACATGAACACCGGGACATTTTTTGAACACCGAACCGTGGGATTGTATACTGATAATGAACTTCAGCTCGTTGTCTGGGATGCTGAAGAAAAAACATTTGAACCCTGCAACGGCAGGCTTGAACCAATTATTAGTTAATGAACGACGATACAAACGATTTTGATAAAGAACGGTATTTCAACGATCCGGAATACCGAAAAAAAGTTTTAGCAGAACGAAAAAAGGCTGAAACGTCTGATAATGAGCATCCGTCTGACGAAAATTCAGCCCCCGCCCAAAAGCGTAATCCTTTAGGAAGGAAGATCCTTCTTGGCGGCGCGGCACTGCTCTTGCTTATCGCTACTGTATCAGTTGCATACACGGTATATCTGTTCCAGGGGCTTCCCTCGATTCAGGAACTCGAAAACCCTCAAACGGCAAATGCATCCGTTGTGAAAAGCCGTGATGGCGTGGTTCTGGATCGATACTTTACAGAAAACAGAACCTATGTTCCCATTGAGCAGATTTCACCGAATATTGTAGATGCACTTATTGCAACTGAAGATCACCGTTTCTACACGCACTGGGGAATTGACCTCGAGAGGCTTGCCGGCCTGCCAATATATTGGCTTCAGGGAAGATTTCAGGGCGGTTCTACCATCAGCCAACAGCTTGCGAGAAACTTGTACCGTAAGATCGGGAGAGAAGTATCCGTAACCCGAAAACTCCGGGAGATGCTCACTGCAATTCAGATTGAGCAGAATTATACTAAAGAGGAAATCATTGAGATGTACCTCAACACCGTGGAGTTTGCAAACAGTACTTTTGGAATTGAATCTGCCTCGCAAACCCACTTTGGCAAACCGGCAAGTGATATCACAGTCTCAGAAGCTGCTACACTCGTGGGGATGCTTCGAGCGGTATATGCTTATAATCCCCGGATTTTCCCGGAGCGTTCTATGCAGCGAAGAAATGTTGTTCTGGGACAGATGATGCGAAGGGATTTCATAACTCCCGAGATTTTTGCAAATCTAAGCAGCGAAGAAATTGTACTGAATTACCAGCCCCCATCCCGCTCAGGTCGTGAAAGCCGTTATTTCGGTGAATATGTTCGCCAGAAGGTAACAGAATGGACACGTGAAAACGGGTATGACCTCTACACCGACGGACTCACCGTCTACACCACGATTGACTCAAGACTGCAGCGACATGCAGAACGTGCCGTGAGTGAGAATATGGCTGAATTTCAGCCCCAGTTTGAACGGGAATGGACGAGTCCCGGCGGTGAATACATGGATCGGTTTTGGGAAGAGTTTCCAGGATTTCTCCGAGAATTCATTCGCGACACCGACCGATATAAAAATGGATTCAGTAAATTCGAAACTGACCAGGAATCGGTTGTCTTCGAAAATCTCATGGCAGACGAGGCGTTTGTTGATTCAGTAAAAAGGGCCCGAACCAAACTTCAGGGCAGTTTTGTGGCTATCGATCCCAACAATGGCGGGGTGCTTGCCTGGGTGGGCGGCATGGACTACGGGCAGCAGCAGTTCGATCATGTATACCAATCAAAACGCCAGGCCGGTTCAACTTTTAAACCGTTTGTTTATTCGATTGCCGTGGATAATGGCTATATGCCCTATCACAGGTTTTCAAAATACCCGATGAGTTTCATACAACAGGGTGGCGGAATCTGGAATCCAAAAGATCGGGTCGTTCCCGACGGCCCTGAAATGGTTCCATTAAGAGATGCTCTTGCCCGAAGTCTGAACAACGTTACCGTTCGCTTACTCCCTGAGATAGCAGGTGCCCCCGGTACAAACCGGCTGCAGGACCTGGAACCGGCAGCGCGAAAGATCAGGGAAATGGCAACACTCCTGGGGATCGACTTAAGCGGGGTAAGCGGGAATTACCCATCCATCGCCCTAGGAACGGCAAATGTATCTCTGCTCGAACTTGTAAGTGCATACACAACATTTGCAAACGAAGGAGTTCATATCGACCCGATCGCCGTAACCCGGATTGAAGATAAAGAAGGTAATGTACTTGTGGAGTACTTTCCTGATTACAGCGGTGAAGCTATCAGCCCCGAAACGGCTTATTTAATGATTGACATGATGCGCGGCGTAATTCGCGGCGGCGATGGTTTCCACGGTACGGGAACCCGGCTGGCAGGTACATATAATGTTCAACAGGATGTAGCAGGAAAAACCGGTACCAGTCAGAACAGTTCCGATAACTGGTTTGTTGCTATGATGCCTCATATTGTTATGGGTTCATGGGTAGGCGGCGAAGACAACTTCGTACGTTTCCCTATAAACAGGCCCGGAAGCATCGGGCAGGGTGCGCGAACCGCTTTGCCTATTGTTGGGTCTTTCATCAACTACGCCAGGGAGGATCCTGATACCCCCTGGAGTACTGAACCTTTTCAGCCGCCACCGGGATTTGTGATGCCTGAAGATCCTGAACACGATATGCAACCGGTTGATGATGACCGTGGCAGAATTGGCTGGTAGAATCATTAACAGAAATGTTGAAATTTTATAAAACGAACAGCTAATTGATGGATGACCTTCTAAGGGGGAATTCACTTATGACATCTTATGACTTGCAGTAGTTTTTTTAAAGAACCCGGTTTTAAATAAATAAACCGGGTTTTCTTTTTGCCGTATACTGATTCTACTTCTTATTAAGTCTTCTGCTCCGGCTCGTGCAACAAGCATTTATTGATTTCCGGGCAAATTCATCTCCAAAAAACTTTAAAAAAACGTTCCAAATTGGATTAAAAAGACCCTATATTGGAGCCTTAAATTAAGTCATGTAAACGGAACAGTTACGTTGGGCATACAGCTGCCTTTTCAAAAAATTTCAGATATCTATGCTTGAACAATATATGCCAATCATCGTGTTGCTGGGTGTCGCATTCGTATTGGCCATACTTTTGATGTCGCTTTCTCGCCTATTAGGGCCATTTCGTCCCAACAAAACCAAACTAACCGCCTACGAAAGCGGTATGGATCCCGTTGGCGAGGCCCGGGATCGATATTCCATTGCTTTCTATTTGGTAGCCATGGAATTCATTATTTTTGACCTTGAAGTTGTCTTTATCTATCCATGGGCCGTTGCATACTTAACCCACGGCGCAGGAACGTTCGTCGCTATGGTAGTATTTATTGTAATACTCTTCATTGGTTTGATCTACACTTTGAAAAAGGGCACTCTCGACTGGGATATGAAGAAACTTAAACACGAAGCCGTTAAAAAATAAGAATTATGGGTTTAGAAAGCGCACTTGGAGAAGGATATTTAACGAGCAGAGTTGACAATCTTGTGAACTGGGCCCGCGCAAATGCCGCATGGCCAATGCCGATGGGACTTGCCTGTTGTGCAATTGAAATGATGGCTTTTGCCGGACCAAAATATGATGCCGCACGATTCGGATCTGAAGTGATGAGATTTTCACCCCGTCAAAGTGATGTAATGATTGTTGCCGGCTGGTGTACCTATAAAATGTCTCACGCAATTCGAAGAATCTGGGATCAGATGCCGGATCCTAAATGGTGTATTGCGATGGGTGCCTGCGCTTCAACCGGTGGAATGCACAGGTGCTATGGAGTTGTACAAGGTGTTGATAACTTCCTGCCTGTTGACACTTACATCTCAGGTTGTCCTCCGCGTCCGGACGCTGTTCTGCACGCCCTGATGAAAATTCAGGATAAAATTAAAACAGAACACTCTGTAATGCTCGATACCTAATCTATAGATTTATATGAGTTTAGAACTATCCGAATCTCTCCAAAAAACTGTTGATGCACTAACGGAAGCATTTCCTGAAAAGCTGATTGAAGTCTATCAGTCATCAGGCGATACATTTGCTCGCATCGAAAAAGATGCACTTCTTGAAGTGTGCAGATTTCTGAAAGAAGAGCAGCATTTTATCTACTTAAGTGACCTTTTTGGCACTGACCGATATACTTCTGATGAACGTTTTGAAGTGATTTATAACCTCATTTCAATGAAAAATCAGACCCGGCTGTTCGTAAAAGTCCGGTGTGAAGAAGAAAATCCAACCGTTGATTCCGTTTCGCCGATATGGCCTGCTGCCAACTGGAATGAACGGGAAGTGTATGATATGTTTGGAATTCGTTTTAACAATCATCCGGACCACCGGCGAATATTTCTACCCGAAGATTTTGAATATTTCCCGCTTCGTAAAGAATTTCCGTTGCTTGGAATTCAGGGTTCCATTGATCTTCCGCAAACTAATCCGGATACAGAATAGTACGTTATGAAATTATCTGATATTCAGTCCAAGGTTAACTCCACGTTCTTTGTTGAGCACCAGAAGAAGCTTTACCAAAGCCTGGAAGATAAGCATACAACCATCGAGGAACTTGATGACGGGGATCCGCTGAGTTCTAAAATGATACTGAACATGGGGCCGCAGCATCCTGCAACTCACGGGGTTTTGCGTCTTGTATTGCAGCTTCACGGCGAAACGATTGAAAAGGTTAAACTGGATATTGGTTATCTGCACAGAGGAGTTGAAAAGATTGCGGAGAATAAAACCTACCAGGAATTCATGCCCTATACTGATCGCATGGATTATCTTTCGCCCTACAGTAATAACGTAGCGCTCTGTACTGCGGTTGAAAAAATTGCAAATGTTGAAGTGCCGGAACGTGCGCATTACATCCGGATGATTGGCTGCGAACTTGCACGAATATCATCCCACCTTTTATGGCTTGGAACGATGGTTATGGACGCCGGTGCCGTTTCATTTTTTATCTGGACGTTTAAAGAGCGTGAAAAGATTTATGATATTATGGACCGCCTCACGGGACACCGGTTTACCGTATCTCATGCCCGGATTGGGGGTGTTGCAAACGATATCACCGACGAGGCGATGGGCGCAATCAAAGAATTTGCTGAATCATTTCCGAAAGAAATTAGAGATTACCACAAACTGCTCGACCGAAACCGGTTGTTTTTCGACCGGAACGAAGCCGTTGGTGTATTGAAGACCGAAGACGCTATTAAAATCGGGGCCGCCGGCCCTGTTCTGCGAGCTACCGGGTACGGATACGACGTGAGAAAATTCGCTCCCTACGCCCGATATGATGAAGTGGAATTCGGTGTTCCAACCCGGCTTGAAGGCGACAATCTTGCAAGATATTTTGTTCGGATGGAGGAGATGTCCGAAAGCATTCGAATCATTAATCAATGTATTGATAAACTTCCAAAAGGCCCCGTGCGTACGGATAACGCAAAGCAGGCCTACCCTTCCAAAGATGAAGTCTATTACTCCATGGAAGGTATGATTCATGACTTTATGATGACGGATACAGGTATCTGTCCCCCGGAAGGCGCGGAAGCCTATCACGCCGTGGAATCTCCAAAAGGAGAATTAGGATACTTTATTCAAAGCGACGGAACCGGTCATCCCTGGAGATTAAAAATTAATGCACCCTCCTTCAGTAACCTTCAGGTACTTGAAAATATACTTGATGGTGAGATGGTCGCCGATACCGTGGTGATTATTGGTGGAATTGACCCTGTAATGGGTGAAGCAGATAAATAATATTATGACGTACGAATTCGATAAAGACGACCTCAAAAAAATCGACGACATCAAGGCAAAGTACCCGGAAGTAATGCCGGCCACTCTGCCTGTTTTATGGCTTGCACAAAATAAATTCGGCCATGTTGAACCGGAAGTTCAGCGCCTTGTCGCAGAAACACTTGGCCTGCCGGAAGCCCATGTTCACGGTGTTGCAACCTTCTACACACAATATTATAAAGAGAAGAAGGGAAAGCACGTTCTCGATGTATGCACCTGCCTGAGTTGTCAGCTTTGTGGCGGATATGATATGTTAAATCACATTGAGGACAAACTGGGTATTAAAGCCGGCGAAACTACGGAAGATGGAATGTTTTCCGTCCAGGAAGTGGAATGCCTGGGCGCATGCGGATACGCCCCGATGCTGCAGGTTACCAACGATAAATACGTGAACAACCTCACGAAAGAGAAAGTTGACAAACTGATTGATGACCTGAAAGCCGGCAAAACGCCCGAATACGAAGAAATTAAAATGCCCCTCCGTAAAGTTGACTAAAAAGTTATGAGCACAGCAGACTGGAAAAATTACGAACCTGTATTGATACCTAATACTAAAGATCTGCACAAGATCGACGTGTATCAGCAGAATGGCGGATACAGTGCTCTGAAAAGTGTACTAACTGATAAAAAGAAGTGGGAAGGCCCGTCTGATGTCATAAATGAAGTGAAGGCGGCAAATATTCGCGGACGAGGAGGAGCCGGGTTCAATGCCGGTTTAAAATGGTCGTTCATGCCGCCGGCTGACGGCGGACCGCGTTATCTTGCCTGCAATGGAGATGAGTCGGAGCCGGGTACATTCAAAGACAGAAAAATCTTTGAGTATAACCCACATGTATTTATTGAAGGAGCTCTTATTGCTGCATATGCGATGGAAATCACCTCAATCTATGTTTATATCCGAGGTGAATACAAAGATTACATCGATATGATGCAAAAAGCTGTGGATGATGCTTACGAAAAAGGTTTTATCGGCGAGGATATTTTAGGATCCGGCTACAGCGTTGATTTTTATGTCCACTCCGGTGCAGGTGCATATATCTGCGGTGAGGAGACTTCCATGCTCGAATCTCTTGAAGGAAAACGAGGATACCCGCGGGTAAAACCTCCGTTTCCAGCTCAAAAAGGATTATGGGGCCGTCCTACCACAATCAACAATATTGAAACGCTCTCGCATGTCGTTCCTGTGATTAATAAAGGAGCGGACTGGTTTGCCGGTATCGGTGCCAAAAATCATCCCGGACCCATTCTTTACGGAATTTCCGGTCATGTAAACCGCCCCGGTGTATACGAACTGCCATCCGGAATCCCTGTTCTTGAACTTATCAATGATGTGGCCGGAGGAATGCGTAATGGCAAGCAATTGAAAGCTGTCATTCCAGGTGGTTCTTCCACGCCGATTTTGCGGGCAGATCAGCTGGATGGTGTTACCATGGACAGCGATTCACTCCGTGAAGTGGGAACCATGCTTGGAACTGCCGGGATGGTGGTTATGGATGAAGATACCGACATGGTTGATATGCTATGGAGAATAGCACATTTTTATCATCATGAATCTTGCGGCCAATGCACACCCTGCCGTGACGGCACCGGGTGGCTTGAAAAAATCTTATTGAAAATTAAAAACGGCGACGGCGAAATCAAAGATCTTGATCTGCTGCTGGACATCACCACGCAGATGGAAGGACGAACAATATGCGCCCTCGCTGATGCCGCTGCCTGGCCTGTACGACATACTATTAATCGATTCAGAGATGAATTTGAAGCCAGGTGTAAAAAATCTGTACACGCAATCGCATAACGTAAACAGATGATCTGTTTACGGTTGAAAATTTAAGTCTGTTAACTGTGAATGTAAGGATGGTAAGAATTCGGAAATTTAGCGATTTACGGATCTGCAACATCATTCATTCACCCACAAATAATCAATTCCAAAGATGCCTGAAGTAATAATTGACGGAAAACGGTTTGAGTACGAAGGCGAGCACAGGCTCCTGCAGTTTATTCTGGATCAGGGACTCGAAGTGCCGTTTTTCTGCTATCACCCATCAATGTCAGCTCCTGCTAATTGCAGGCAGTGCATGGTTAAAGTGGGTCAGCCTGTAAAAGACCGCGAAACCGGTGAATATGAACTTGATGATAAAGGTGACCGGGTGATCCGCTGGTTCCCAAAACTTCAGACATCCTGTAATATCCAGATATCTGATGGTATGGTTGTGCAAACTCAGGAGACGGATGACCTTGTTAAACGAGCTCAAAAAGATACACTTGAGTTTATTTTAGCCAACCATCCACTTGACTGCCCCATTTGTGATCAGGCCGGTGAATGTCCGCTTCAGATTCAAACCTATAAGTACGGACCCGAAGGCAGCCGTTTTGAAGTTAAAAAAGTACACAAACCAAAGCGGGTTCAGCTTGGACCCCGTGTTATCCTGGATGCTGAACGATGCATTAACTGTACACGATGCGTGCGGTTTACGAACGAAATCAGTAAAACTCATCAGCTGACCATTACCTCACGTGGCGATAAAAATTACCCTGTTGCTGCGCCGGGGCGTGAGTTTGATGACGCATATTCACTTAACACCGTAGATATCTGCCCTGTGGGTGCACTCACTTCCGCAGATTTCAGATTCAAAGCCCGTGTTTGGGAAATGAACCAAACACCCAGCATCGACATCACCAACGGCAAAGGGTGCAACATCGACCTTTGGACCCGGGATAATCTTGTCTTGCGCATCACTCCACGGCAAAATGAAGAAGTCAATGACTACTGGATGCCCGATATAGGCAGGGAAGCTTACAAAATTTTCAACGAAAACCGGATCTCCCGGCCGATGCAGAAGCTCGAAAACGAACATGTGCAATCCTCCTGGAAAAACGCTGTGGAAACGCTGGCCGAGCATGTTGAGCAAACCGATAAAAATGATATTCTGTTTATTGGATCGCCTCACGCTTCTGTAGAGGAAAATTACGTTTTAATGACAATCTCCGATCTTCTTGCCGGATCCACTCCTGTGTTTACCCCACACATTATTGATGGAGCCGGGGATGATTTTCTGCTCACCGATGACCAGGCACCAAATACAAACGGATGCCGCCTGCTCGGGCTCGATGAACAATCCGAAAGTGAGTTGAAAGCTGCGGTTAAGAAAGCGAAGCTCGTCATTATGCTGAGTGATCATCTGATCGACCGCGGTGTCCTTGAAACGTCTGATTTTAACGATACGTTTCTGGCCATGTTTGCAACCAATCATGGAGAAACCACAAAAGCTGCCGATCTCGTGATTCCGGTAACAACTGCAGCAGAACACGCCGCAAGCTATGTTAATGTGGATAAACGGATTCAGAGAACTGTTCCTGCAAAAGAGACGAAATATACCAACAGACGGCTGGATCTTGAAATGTCGGAAGGCCGCCTCGACCGATATGGAACAAGTTTTGATAACTGGAGAACCGAGGATAACAAAGTTGACTGTCTCCCTCTCTGGACGATTAGCAACGAAATTACAAACCGGTTAGGACTGGATGTTCGCTTTTCAAATGGCCGGGAAATACTGTCTACGATTGCAGATACGATTCCGGCATTCTCAGGAATTTCATACCAGGTCATAGATGAACATTCCGGCATAGACCTAAATAAAATTGAAAAAACTGTAAAATCTTAACCCATAGGAATGGCTGAAGTTACCGTCACCTCATATATCATTCTCGGCACTGCTCTTTTTATGCTCCTAAATTCTGCGGCCGTTGCTGTTTATGCAGAACGCAGAGTAGCCGCATTTATCCAGAACCGGGTAGGACCAAATCGTGTGGGTCCGCTTGGACTGCTACAACCGATCGCTGATGTTGTTAAGCTCTTATTGAAAGAAGATGTAACTCCAAACAACAGTTATCGCTTAATACACACCGTAGCACCGATTATTCCCGTTATCACCGCTTTGATGACGGTTGCTGTCATTCCATTTGGAGAAGGCATTTATGCTGTAGACATCAACGCCGGCGTGCTATATCTGCTGGCAGTGGCCTCTCTCGGGGTTTATGGAGTTACGCTTGCAGGATGGGCATCTAACAGTAAATATTCCCTGCTTGGCGGATTACGGGCTGCTGCACAGATGATCAGCTACGAACTTCCGCTGGGAATGGCCGTGGCATCCGTTGTTATTTTTGTTGGGTCACTCAGCGTTGTGGACATTGCTGCTGCGCAGGAAAACTGGTGGTTTGTCTTTCTGAATCCAATCGGCGCTATCATTTTCATCGTGGCGGCATTTGCGGAAAGTAATCGTACCCCGTTCGACCTGGTTGAGGCAGAACAGGAGCTTGTAGGTGGATTTCACACCGAATATAGTTCTATGAAATTCGGGATGTTTTTCCTCGCAGAATACATGCACGTTGTGATTAACTCCATGTTGATGGTTACCTTCTTTTTTGGTTCCTACCACCTACCGTTTGCTGGATACTGGCTGCCTGAACTTCCAACCGTAGCAAAAGCCATTCTCGATATTTCAGTCTTTACCGGAAAAACCGCGTTTTTTGTATTCTTCTTTATATGGGTTCGCTGGACTATTCCAAGGTTTAAATTTAACCAGGTGATGAAACTTGGCTGGAGCAAACTGTTGCCGCTGAGCATTATTAACTTTATTGTGATCGCAGGAATTCTCTATTTGATTTACGCCTGATCCTGCTCACCATTTTTCATAAAAAGCCGCGGATATTCATTCGCGGCTTTTTTTTTATCCACTACCCAAGTCTTCAGCAAACCATTTACAGCCGGTTGTGCATACTCTCCTTGCTGATTAAATCACCGAATCCCGCAGATGAACTGCTGTTCAAATATCACAACTCAGCAAAACTCTGCGCGGTACTCTGCACAAATCTTCAAGAATAAAAAAATCAAAATCATTTATATCTTCGCATTATCTTTAATTCTATGCCGAATCCCCGATTACATCAAACTGAAAGAAGAAAAAGAGAGCGAAGGTTAACAGCCATTCTCTATTTAATTTCCATCGCTGTGATGTTTACATCGATTCTGATTATTTTTGGCATCTGGTTATGGATGATGCCGCCATCCGTTATTCCGCAGGACAATCATGATTTTAACAATCAGGATATTCAAATGAGTGAGCAGATCAGACAGGATGTTGTACATCTTGCCGACTCGATTGGAGAGCGCAACATGCATACTCCGGGTTCCATGGATTCAGCCAGGGCGTACATCAGCCGGCGTTTTAATTCCTTAGGCTACAACGTTGAAGAACATCACTACACCCTCCGCCGGGGAATCTATTCGGGGCGATCTGCTACAAACCTGATCGCAGAGATCCCGGGATCCGGTAATTCAGATGAAATTATCGTTATCGGGGCGCATTACGATACCGTTTCGGGTTCACCCGGTGCTAATGATAATGCCAGCGGCATAGCTGTATTGCTGGCCACAGCGGATCAAATGAAAGATTATCGTCCATACCGAACGATTCGTTTTGTGGCATTTGCCAATGAAGAGCCGCCATTTTTCCAAACTGCGGATATGGGAAGCTACGCCTACGCTAAGCGAAGCGCAGAACGTGGTGAAGCCATACGCGGAATGATCGCTCTCGACGGCCTCGGTTACTTCGATAACTCGCCCGGCTCGCAATCCTACCCCCTGCCCGGCCTTGGCTTCGCATACAGTAAACGCGCGACCTTCATCGGCCTTGTGACACGCCTTGGAGATTTAAACCTGTTACGAAGCGTTTCTGCCGGTTTTAAGGAGAGCGGAGCTATTGCCACCGAATCTGCCGCACTGCCCGGATTTTTGCCCGGCGTTAACTGGTCGGATCACTGGTCATTCTGGCAGCACGGCTATCCCGGCCTGCTCATAACCGATACGCTGCCATTCCGTGATCCACACTATCACTCTCCGTATGATACGCCAGGCCGCCTCGATTATGAAAATATGGCCCGAATTTCATCAGCACTGACGCTTGCCGTCCAGAATCTCGCTGACAGCGATACAGAATAGGCGTACACCTCTACCCTTCTCGAAACTAAAACTTTTTCAGTATTTTGAAATATTCTCTGAATATCAAAACAACGTTCGAATGAAAATTACAGAAACCTGCCTTTATGCTGATGATCTGGAGAAAGCAGAATCATTCTATTCTGGTGTGATGAAATTTGATCTTATCCAAAAAGAGAAGCAACGTCACCTGTTTTATCGCTGTGAAAATGGAATGTTACTGATATTTGATCCCAACTCTACACTCCGGGAAAGCAGTGATGGCAGCAAAAATCCGGTACCGCGTCACGGAGCCACCGGGAGTGGTCATATTGCATTTACGGTATCCCCTGAAAACTACAGTAACTGGAAAGGCCGCCTGCAGAAACAGAACATTGAAATTGAATCGGAAATCAAGTGGCCGGGCGGTTCTGAATCGTTCTACTTCCGGGATCCTTCCGGCAACAGCCTGGAAATCATAAAAGGTGATATGTGGGATTTAAACTGAGATTAAGTGCCAAAAACAGTACATTAGGCAGATAAATTTAATAAAAAGCGATTTATATTTTATGGAGACCGGTGAGTTAAACGATGCGTATGGAATTGTAGTGGGCAGAGTCGAAGAGTGGATTACCACTTTTTTTGAACTGCTGCCTAACATGGTCGTGGCTATATTTGTTCTGATCTTGTTTTACGTGCTGGGCCGGATTGCGAGGCGAGCTGTATCCAATCTTTTTTCAAAAGTTACTGATAATAAAACCATTACCAGTCTTCTTGAAACAATCATAGGTATCTCGATCGTCGGTATCGGGGTGTTTATTGCGCTGAGTGTTTTGCAGCTCGATGGTGCGGTAACATCACTCCTTGCCGGTGCCGGTATTATCGGTCTTGCACTTGGTTTTGCATTTCAGGATATCGCCTCGAACTTTATCTCCGGAGTGATTCTATCCATTCGCCATCCATTTGGAATTGGTGATATCATCCAGACGAACGATTTTTACGGTACGGTACAAAAGCTGAACCTTCGCAATACAATCATGAAAACTGTAACCGGACAAATTGTATATCTGCCGAATAAAAAGGTTTTCGAAAATCCGCTGGAAAATTTCACCTCAACCGGGTTGCGCCGTATCGACCTTTCGTGCGGAGTTTCCTACGGAGACGATCTTGAAAAAGCAAAACAAGTGGCCGTCGAGGCAATCGATAAAGTAGATAGCGTTCTATCCGACAAGGGTATTGAATTTTACTACGATGAATTTGGTGACAGCTCCATAAATTTTAAACTTCGCTTTTGGGTAACTTTTGTAACAAATCCCGATTTCTGGTCCGTGCGAAGTGAAGCGATAATCGCACTCACCAAAGCGTTTGATGAGAACGATATTATGATTCCTTTCCCCATCCGCACACTCGATTTTGGTATTCGGGGCGGAGAGAAACTGAATACCATGATCAGCACATCAAAAGACGGAAACCCGAGCGGAGGTACTACTTCCGAAGACCGGGGATAGTGCGGGGTGATTTTTGTTTCAAACACCATCTTATTCTCACCTCACATCATCTTATTCTCACCTCACATATCGAGTCTTTTAGGTGTGCTCGCTTTCCTTTTGTCGAATTCATAAATGAGTTGACAGATTTTTCGGATGTGGATCTATATCGAAGAATTCACCTTATCCATTGATATTCCAGCGAAAAATATTCTGTGATAATGCTGATCAATTACTGTTCAATGAAGTAAAATCCCTTTAAAACTGAATAAATGTGGAACACTGAGCTCTTAAGAAAGTTAATGACGGTAACTGAACAATTTTAAACCAACTAAATTATCAATATGATGAAGTATTTTTCATTGCTCGTTTTAGCACTTTCTTTTATTGCTTGCCAAAGCGATTCAACTCCGGAACAATCGGCATCTGACCAATCCATGCAGCAAGATCAGATGCAACAAGATCCAATGCAGCAGCAACCAACAGCTCAAACGGATGTATCAGATGAAGAACTTGAACAGTTCGCCGAGATCTCAAGCGAATTGCAGGGTGTGCAAATGGAATCTCAACAAGAGATGATAACCATTGTTGAGGATGAAGATCTCACACTCGAAGTTTACAATCAGATTGCCGAGAGCCGACACATGGGACAGTCCGATGAAGATTTAAATGTCAGTTCTGAGGACATGGAGAAATATGAGCGCGCTTCTGAAGGAATCGCTGCGGTAGAACTCGAAGTTGAAGAAGAGATGGAAGAAAGGATAGAAAACCACGACATGTCATTAGATCGATTCCGTGAGATTAACGTTGCACTGCAGCAAGATCCTGAACTTCAGCAGCGAATTCAGCAAATCATGCAAGAACAACAAGGCATGCAGCAACCTGGTATGCAACAGGAGCCCCAGGGCGACCAGTACTAAATTCTGATCTAAATGAAATCAACAAATCCCGAAAGATTCATTTCTCTCGGGATTTTTTTATGTCTTACAACCGGCTAACTAATACGAAGTTGAATCAGCTCTCCATTTTATCTGTAATGCTGTCTAATCTTTCAGTAAGCTGTTCGCCAAATACCTCAAATGGCACTTCTTTTGTAACCACATCCTTCACACCGCTTTTTTCGATGATCTCCTGGTACGTTTCGTAGCAATCAAGCGCATCAAAAAAAGCCTGCATATCTTCATGACTACATTTCTCTACATAAGCGATTTCCTCATCTGATGACGCTTCCAGCCGGAATTTACCCTTCGTATCTACCTCACCCATCCGGGTAAAAAATGCCAGTCTTTTCGGGTAACTGCTTCCCTGTCGTTTCAATCGGCAAAACACACTTTTTACCACGGCATGGCTCACCAGGTGGTCATGGAATCCGCTTACCCCATGCACCGCGTATGTGATAATTACATCCGGTTTCAGTTTATGAATATGGTCTTCTATGACCATTTCGATTTCATACGGATCCAAATGTTTTAGTTCATTATCAGGCAGATCAAGTACGGTCATCCCGGAAAGACCCAGCGTTTTTTCAACACATTGCATTTCCTTAAAACGGATCTCCCCCATCTCCTCTTTACTGACGCCCAGCCTGTGCCGCTGTTTGGTCGCCTCTCCTTTGGTAAGTGTAAGAAGATAAACTTCATGACCCTGACGAAGCTGTGCGCTCATCGCCGGTGCAGGGCCAAAGGATTCATCATCGGGATGTGGAAAAATGTAGAGTATTTTCATTTGAGGATACCTATTCAATTAGAATTACAAATTGTGGGATGGATCAATTTTTCAGGTGATTCAGATCATGTACGAACCGCCATTTATATGAAATGTCTGTCCGGATGCATGCGGAATGGAACCTTCTGCCAGGAAAGCCACGAGTTTGGCAACTTCATCCGGCTGAGTGATCTCATCAAAAGCTGACCCTGCCGTAACATGATCTTTCCCAAGGAGGTTCACGGCATCTTTCGCCATATCCGTTTCGATAAATCCGGGAGCTACAGAGTAGGCAACCACTCCCCGCTTGCTGTAATCCCGGGCGATGCTTTTTGTGAGCCCGACGAGCCCCGCTTTGGATGCAGCATAAGCCGCATATTCCTGCGTATCGCCGCGATAGGATGCGCGGGATGCAATATTGATGATCGACGCTCCAGAAGTTTGAGAATTCGGTTTCGTATGAAAGTTCAGGAACCATTTACACAACAATGCCGGAGCTTTCAGGTTGATATTCATCGTTTGGTCCCAAACCTCAAGCCAATGATCATCCGGCCCGGCGTGATCCGCATCCACAAAAATTCCGGCATTATTGATTAAAACATCGGGCTTCTCCTGATCAAGGATCTGAAGTATTTCCTCTTTTAAACGGCTTAAATCAGACAGGTCCAGGTGGATTCCTTTAAACCGGGATTGTTTCTTCAACACATCAGGGAAATCCGATTTCCGGGCAGTGCCTATAACCTTCCACCCTTTTCGGAGGCACTCCCTGGCGATTTCAAGTCCGATTCCACGTGAGCATCCGGTTAAAAAAACAGATCGATTGTGTTCTGCCATTATCTTTTTGCCGAAACATAATCAGCTATTCACCATCAAACAATTCATTTTTGTTATTCACCGGTACAATTTAAACAATGGATATAAAGCGATGGAACTCCTACTTTAGATAGTCGAAATGTAACATCACAAAAAATTGTTCTCAGGATAAAGGGTTTATTTACAACAGGTTAAATATGATTGAGAAGGCTAAAAAATATTTTACTGAAACACTTCAGCACGTATCACCGCTGTCTGTGATACCAAACGAAGTAGAATGGAAACCGGAAGAACGCACGCTATCGGTTCAAGACAAAACATTCTCTTTAAAGGATGATCAGCCGGTTTACCTGATCGGTTTTGGAAAAGCTTCCGTTTCCATGGCCATTGCAGTTGAAAAGATTTTAGGTGACCGTATTACGGATGGAATTGTTATCTCCCCAAATGAGTGGAATGAGAGAAACAGGTTCCAGGTATTCAAAGGTTCGCACCCGCTGCCGGATTACGACAGCCTCTCCTCCTCCCTCGAATTAGTACGGTTTATGCAATCGCTGCCGGATAACGCACTTGTTTTGAATCTTGTATCAGGCGGTACGTCATCGCTGTTTTGTATTCCGGCCGGAGATCTTGAAATTGAAGAGATCAACGAAATATATTCACTTTTGATAGGATCCGGCGCTTCCATCCATGAAATCAACACGGTTCGAAAAGTATTCTCACAAGTGAAGGGCGGACAAATTCTGAAATGGCTCAACCGTACCACTCTGATCGATCTGATGATATCAGATATCACGGATGATGAAATCAGCATGATTGGCAGCGGGCCCTCCGTTGCTCAGCCAATCTCGGCAACTTCTGCTTTCCAGGTTTTAAAAAAGTACGGCTTGTATCAGAAAATCCCGCACACTGCACGTCAGCTCCTCGCCGTAGAGATGGATGCGGAAGTGATTGACAAACATTACAGGAAAACGGAAGATTTCAGCCGGCATCACTCTTTTATCATCGCATCCGCAACCCAGATGGCACAAAAATGTGCCGAAATAATCAAGGCAGATGGATATGACGTACACCTGGAAAAGAGCGCGTGGTCAGGGGCGATTGAAGAGTTTGAGCATCACATCTTCACAAAAGTTAAACAGCTGAACGATCAGGATAGAAAACCTGCTGCTCTGATTACCTTTGGTGAGCCCACCGTAGAAGTGACAGGAAGCGGGCTGGGTGGTAGAAACCAGGAGCTGGCACTGCGTATGGCACTTAAATTGAGCTCCTTTGAAAATGATATCAGTTTTTTGAGTGCCGGAACCGATGGAATTGACGGACCGACAGACGCCGCTGGTGCGGTAGTGACCAACAAGACCATAAAAGAGGCAAAAAAAGAAGGTCTCGATCCCGAAGAATATCTGCGCGAAAACGATAGTTACCACTTTTTTGAAAAAGCCGGCGGTCATCTGAAGCCAGGTCCAACCGGAAACAATCTGATGGATCTGCAAATCACATTGATTGAGAATTAGGATGAAAAGAGTGTTTTAATAGTATAGCTGCCTAAAATATTATTCAGGTCGAATACATCATCTCTTTACCAACTATTGGAACAGATCTGATCACATTATCAAAATCGATGCCAACTCTGTTTTTCGCGGATTTTCGCTGAGTATATCACTGAGTTTCGCTGAATCAACCTGAATGAATAGACTACAAAAAACTATGAGAAAATTAGTTTCAGAAATTTTGATGGATAAATTTACCAGGTTCATTTACAAAATTAAGTACTCCCAGCCCTTCTGACTCATCCCGTCCCTCACTAACGCGCCCTGGCGTGACTTTTCAGAGAGGGGAGCTTCGTAATGAAACTTTTTTGCATTTAGAATTTAACAGAACCCAAATTTGTTATCGTATTTTTTCTGCAAACTGATTCCATAGGTTGTTTGATTAATTTGTAACTTTGGAAGCTGAACCAAAGAGCGAATCGCAGAGCCCCAACGAATTTCATGAAACAGTTTTCCCTGCAGCCAGACCCAAATCATCAGCCGCCCACACCCGTCGATTTTCTCAAGGGATTAAATAAGCAACAGAAAAAAGCTGTTACTCACACCAGCGGTCCTCTTTTGATTATAGCCGGTGCCGGCAGTGGAAAAACCAGGGTACTCACGTTCCGGATTGCGTACCTGCTGCAGCAGCATAAAGCTCTGCCCCAGGAGATCCTTGCATTGACGTTTACCAATAAAGCGGCTCGTGAAATGCAGAATCGTATCAAAGCATTAATCGGGGATCGGGCGAAGAAACTCTGGATGGGAACGTTTCACTCTATCTTCTCAAAAATTTTACGGTTTGAAGCGGAGAAAATCGGATTCGATTCCAATTTTTCGATTTATGATACATCGGATTCGGAATCAGCTATTAAGCTAATTCTTGGTGAACTCAACTACGATCCGCGCGAGATTCGTCCGCGTACGATTCAGCGAAAAATCAGTGATGCGAAAAATCAGCTTATCACACCAAACGCCTACAAAACGCGGTTTGTGCAAAGCACGCTTGATGATATCACTGCCCGGGTGTTTGAGGTTTATGATGTTCGTCTGCGTCAGGCCAACGCGATGGATTTCGACGATCTGCTGATCAAGCCAATTGAACTTTTTGAGCAACATCCCGATGTGCTCGACACCTACCAGGATCGTTTTAAGTACATCCTGATTGATGAGTACCAGGATACCAATCATGCGCAGTATAAAATGACGAAGATGCTCGCCAGCAAATATGAAAATATCTGTGTGGTGGGCGATGATGCCCAGAGTATCTATTCCTTTCGCGGGGCCGATATTTCCAATATCCTGAACTTTAAGAGCGATTACGAAAACGCGGAACAGGTTCCCCTGGAGCAGAATTACCGCTCAACCAAATATATTCTGCAATGCGCTGATTCGATCATTAAAAATAATGATAAACAGCTGGATAAAACGCTCTGGACAGAAAATGATGATGGAAATCCCATCACCGTCCTGGAGAATTTCGATGAACGGGATGAGGCAAATCGCGTGGTGCAGCACATTCAGAATTTAAAAATGCGTGAAGGCCACTCGAATAACGATTTCGCCATTTTGTATCGAACGAACTATCAAAGCAGGGTATTTGAAGAGGCATTTCGAAGAAAAGGTATCGCGTATCAGCTTGTTGGCGGTTTGTCATTTTATCAGCGAAAGGAAATCAAAGATGTCCTGGCGTATCTCACTCTGCTGGTCAATCCGGATGATGAACAGGCTTTACTGAGAATAATCAACGAACCGAGCCGTGGAATTGGAAAGAAAACGCTGAATGACCTGCTGAAAAAATCGAGGGATCAAAAACGATCGGTTTGGTCCATCATTCAAAATGTGGAAGGTTCTGACCTTTACAAGCCGGCTATATCAAAAATCAAGCAGTTTGTGGCGATGATTCACACGCTTCGAAATGATCTGGAAGCCGGCGCATCCCTGCTCGATACAACCAAAAAAATGCTTGAAGCAAGCGGCTATGTGAAAGCCCTGATTGAAGAAAACAGCGCAAAAGCACTCACGCGCCGAGATAATATACTGGAACTGCAAAACGCCATCTCTTATTACGAACGACATAATAAAAAACCTACGCTCAGCTCTTTTTTGCAGGAAATCAGCCTCATCACCGATTCTGATAAATATGATGAAGATAAACCTGCGGTAACCATGATGACGGTTCACGGTTCGAAGGGACTGGAATTTCCGGTGGTGTTTATAGTAGGACTTGAGGAGAATTTATTCCCAATGGGCGGGCGTGACGGTGAGGAGGCAGACTTTGAAGAGGAACGGCGCCTTTTTTATGTGGCCATTACCCGTGCTGAAGAACAACTGTTTTTCAGCTATTCAAAAATGCGGTATCGTTTCGGGGAAGAGAACCGCCAGATGCGCTCACGTTTTCTGGATGAGGTGGATCCCGGTGTGGTCCGGACTGAAACTGGTGCAACAATCCGGCAAAACAGGGAGCGTTTCAGCGCTGAAAAATCGACACCAAAAAACAATGATACCGAAGTTGAGTACGACTGGAAAGAGCCGATAAAGACCAAAAAGCCATCCAGCAGCGGCTTTGAAATTGAAACTACTTATGATAATGATCCTTTTCAGGCCGGCACTACAGTTATGCACCCGGCCTTCGGTCCCGGTAAAATTTTACAGCGAACAGGATCAGGTAAAGATTCAAAAGTTGTTGTATTTTTTAAACAGAGAGGGCAAAAAACGCTTATGTTGCGTGCCGCCCGGCTTCAGGTTTTATAATTTTTTTATAAAAGAGAAAAATATCAGCGGCTTTTCATGCTGAGTGACTAAATATTCTGCCGTTTATAGAGTTTCTATGAAACAATATTACCCGGCAGTCAGTTAATACACCGCTATTCGTAATTATTTTCTGAACAGATTAAATCGTTGAATAAAGCAGCTACATTACTTATCGCTGTCTGTTTTTTTGTGATTCCACTCACAACAGATGCACAAATTTCATACAACCCCGTGAGCATGGGATTGGGCGGCGGCGGAACGTCGTACATCACCGGTTATGATGCGCTTTTTATCAACCCGGCTAATATTCAGCTCCGGGAGAAAAATTACCGTCTTCAGTTTTCATTTGCAGAAAGCGGGGCTTATATCGATACGCCTCTGCGCATTCGCAATGCCGGTAAGAGGTTCGATACGTACACAAACCTTTTCAACCCTCCAGGCTATAGCGAATATTTGCTTTCAGATGGAGACAGAGAAACCCTTTTAAGCAGGCATTACCCTGCCGGCCGGTTAGACCGACAGTTCAGGTCAGCTACCTCGATTAACTGGTTTGGAATAAAATGGTTCAGAGATGAGCGGAGTTATGCATTCAGCGTCAGAACCCGTCAAAGCAGCCGCTTTACTGTGGGCCGCGGCTGGTATGATGTGAACCCCGTTGAAACAAATGATGGTTTTGAAATCGACCGCACGTTATCCCACAGTTTCCAGACGCTCCATGAAATTTCGTTCGGTTACAGTGAATCATTCAGCTTTTTGAGCGGGCTTTTTCCCCGCATCTCCAGGTTTAATATTGGTATCGCTCCAAAAATTGTGATATCGGGGGCGTCGTACTCCACACGTTATGCTGATTCATACACACAAAGCGACGCACAAAGCCCGTGGGTTCGGGAATCTTCCTACAGTTTTGAAAGTACCGGAACATTTAGCGAACAGGCTCAGCAGCTGGCTACCGGTTTCAATCCCGTTGTGGCTGGTGAAACTCAATTTGGCACTTCGGATCTCACACGACCTGCCGGCATCGGCGCCGCTCTTGATCTTGGCATAACCTATATCTTTACCTTCGGGGATGACCTGTCGCTAATCAGAAGAGGTGAAGAAGCCACTGAAAAATCTCTGCGCCTGAGCTTATCCGTTACCGACCTGGGGATGATCCACCACTTTGATGACCCGTTCCGGTCAGAACTCTCCACATCAACTTCAGAAACCGATGATCCGGGTTCACTTTCAAATTACTCTTATTCAGGCGCTGTTCTTCAGGATTTTCAGTTCCTCGCTGCAGATGGCATTCATCCGCTGCAGGAAGCCGGTATACAAAACAGGGGTTCCTATCAATCCATGCTGCCGACATCCATTCAATCGGGGGTTCTGTTTCAGATCAACAGGATAAAATTAATGGGTGATTTCAGCCTTGGACTCAACGATAACGCTTTCCAATCCACAAAATTCAAAAGTTTTATCGGTGCAGAAGTACGTCCTTTTTCATTTCTTCCACTTCGTGCCGGCACTCGCCTGGCTACGGAATTACCTGGCTATTATAGTTTTGGTGCAGGGCTCGAAACCACCTATTTTGATGTGAACGCTGCTGTGCAATTTCGAAGCACAGCCGCAGGGCCTACGCTTGAACCGGTCGCTGCATCAGCTGTTGCTATAAAATTTTATATTCCATAACTGCATTCTGCCCAACTGTCAGCTTCTTTTATTTATATCACAATTTGGCAGAACCCGCAGACAACTTATGACGTTATGAAGGCAAGCCTTTTTTTGGCTCTCTGTTTGCAGACACTATGAAAAATTTCCTAACGAATATTCTATATGTTTGATCAACGATTTAAAATTGAAGCTTCTTTCGACGAACAAAATGATGGGTTCGATGACTTTGAACAAGCCATCCCCCTGATGAGTGAAGAAGAAGAAAAACGTTTAACGGAATCTGAAATTCCGGATAATCTGCCCATTCTGCCTCTGAAAAATACCGTTCTTTTTCCAGGTGTTGTGGTCCCCATTACCGTAGGCCGGGATCGCTCACTGGAGTTGGTAAAAGAGGCGTACGAAAATGACAAAATCATTGGTGTGGTAGCACAGAAGGATGAATCGGTGGAAAATCCCACCAAAGATGACCTTTACAAAATGGGTACAGTCGCCCAGATTCTAAAGCTCATTAAAATGCCCGATGGTAGTAAAAGTATTGTCATTCAGGGTAAGAGCATCTTTGAAGTGCTTAAAGTCACGCAGGAACAACCATTTTTCCGTGCTGATGTAGAGGCTTTCAAACAGGAGATGGACCTCTCAGGGCTGGAGCTTGATGCTTCCATCCGATCCATTAAAGAGACGGCAAGTAAAATTGTTAATCTTTCCCCAAATATTCCTTCTGAGGCCTCGATTGCCATCAACAACATTTCGAGCCCGTCCTTTTTACTGAACTTTATCTCCTCAAATCTGCAGGTAGATCTTGCCGCAAAACAGGAGATTCTTGAAGTTAGAAAATTCTCAGACCGGCTGGAAACAGTAATGGAACACCTGAACAAGGAACTCCAGGTACTGAACTTAAGTGAAGAGATCCGCACGAAGGTGAAGTCTGACATTGATGATCAGCAGCGTGATTTTTACCTGCGCCAGCAGATGAAAGCGATCCAGGAAGCGCTCGGTGAAGATAGTGAGCAGCAGGATATCATCACTCTCAGAAAACGACTGAACGAGAAAAAGGGGCTGACCGATGATGCCAAACAAACGGTTGAAAAGGAACTTCAGCGTCTTGAAATGACGCCGAGTTCATCACCAAACTACGGTATCATTCATAGCTACGTGGAGTGGATTCTGGATCTGCCGTGGGGTGAAACATCGAAAGATAAACTTGACCTGAAACGCGCCCGAAATATTCTGGATGAAGATCACTACGGGCTGGAAAAGGTGAAAAAGAGAATCGTTGAATATCTTGCTGTCCTGAAATTAAAAAAGGATATGAAAGCTCCGATTCTATGTTTCTACGGCCCTCCGGGAGTTGGAAAAACCTCGCTTGGAAAATCAATTGCACGCTCGCTGAACCGTGAATTTGAGCGATTCAGCCTGGGTGGCATTCATGATGAAGCAGAAATTCGCGGCCACAGGAGAACGTATATCGGCGCACTGCCGGGACGAATTCTCCGATCCATGAAAAAAGCCGGCACCGGAAACCCGGTAATGATGCTCGATGAGATCGATAAAGTGGGTAGTGATTTCCGCGGCGATCCTACTTCAGCCCTGCTGGAAGTTCTCGACCCTGAACAGAACAACGGCTTTATCGATAATTATCTTGAGCTGGAATATGACCTCTCCAAGGTGATGTTTATCGCAACGGCAAACTCGCTGGATACAATTCCCGCACCGCTGCGTGACCGGATGGAAATCATCAACATCAGCGGTTACACTCTTGAAGAGAAGGTCCAGATTGCCAAAAAATACCTGATTCCAAAACAGATTGAGGAAAACGGGCTGAACAAGAAACAGATTAAAATCTCCAAAGCTGCTATCGAACGGATTATAGAGCAGTATACCCGCGAATCGGGTGTACGGAACCTGGAACGGCAAATTGGATCCGTCTGCCGGAACGTGGCAGCAAAAATTGCCAGCGATGAGATAGAAAAAATGAGCGTTGGAGTAAACGATGTTCAGGATATCCTCGGTAAGCGCAAATTCTTCTCTGATGCGGCCGAGCGGACAACCGTTCCCGGTGTATCAACCGGACTCGCGTGGACTCAATACGGCGGTGATATTCTCTTTATCGAAGCGAGCGTCAGCCGCGGCACGGGGAAACTGCATATTACAGGTCAGCTTGGCGATGTGATGAAAGAGTCTGCGATGCTGGCGATCAGTTATTTGCGCGCCCGGTATGAAGAACTTGGAATTCCGGAAGAAGCATTCAAATATTGGGATCTCCACATTCACGTTCCGCAAGGTGCTGTACCAAAAGACGGGCCATCAGCCGGTATTTCGCTGCTTTCCGCCGTCGCTTCCATCTTTACCCAGCGTAAAGTAAAAGGAACTCTCGCGATGACGGGAGAAATCACACTGCGCGGACTGGTACTGCCTGTAGGCGGAATCAAAGAGAAAGTGCTGGCGGCTAAACGGGCCGGTATTGAAACTGTAGTTCTTCCAAAAAAGAATGAAAAAGATGTGGAAGAGATCGAGGACGAAATCATGGGCGATCTGAAAGTAGAATATCTTGAGCGGATGGATCCGCTGCTCGACCTCGTTCTCGAAGAGGAGCCGGTGACCGATCCTGAAACGTTCTTCCATGTACCTGATAGCCATAAAAGCAGTGCTGATGGAACCAATTCCAAAGGCGATGCCCGAAAAGAAGTCGCTGTGATGGATTGACCCCGATATCGAAATGATCCAAAAAAGCCGTATCAGATTCCTGATGCGGCTTTTTTTTGTTTCAGGTGTATGTATGCTTCTTCGGTAACGATTTTAATCAAGTTGCGGAGAATTTTTCCGCATTGCCCGAAGATACGCAGGACTCCAAAGAGTGTGTTTGAACAGATTTCTGTAGTAAAATCCAAAAACAGCAAAATGCTAAGATTATTCAATGACTCTCTCAATGTTTATTTTGCACTTAAATAACATGTATTAATCAATTTAAAATCAGTTCTTAATTCGTATTATTTCCCCCTTCTTGATTTTCATAAAATTATGTTGCTTTATACAGGTATAAATCTAAGAGATTATTTCGGGTTAACATTAGTACTCTCCTCGTATGAAAATCGAAGGTTACCGAATATGGGCCATACTTTTCGTTGCAATTTTTGCACTCAGCGGATATATGTATTTTACCATACTCGAAAACCGCGATCAGCTTCAGGAACAAAGTTTTCGCAGTCTTGAACTGACCAAAAACAACCTACTCAGCAGCTGGGACAATCTGAGTGTTCGCACAGAGCCACCCTATAATTTCGATGAAATTTCTGAATCGGATCTGCGTGAACTGCTTCAAACATTGCTGAACCAGATGCCGCCAAGTAATTTTTTCGATCTCACATTTCTCACCGATCGCAGCGGCAAACTGCTTATTTCAAGCCCGGAAATCCCTCTCATCACCCTTCCGCCGGAATATCTTGATGAAACAGAGAAACTGGGTGCCATTCGTGAGGAGATATCAATTTCAACACGGGAGTACCAGGTTTTTCGTGTTCCGATCACTCTCGAAGAGCAAAGTCAGACGCTCTCGGAAGAAGGCACGCTGGGTCTTTACCTGTTTGGAGCCATCAGCCAGGATAAGTTCGACCGTGCGGGAAGGCAAATCAGTTTCACCGGAATCTACCTGTTGTTCACTCTGCTTATGCTGCTGATTATTTCTTTCCCTATTCTCAGAGTTGTGGGAATGGGACGCGGGGATACTCTTTTGCGAACTCATGTTTATCAAATCGGGCTTTCCATTGTATTACTTGCCGTTTTTATCGGTTTCTCAATTTCATATATCATGAGCAGAAATGAGATCAAGACCGAACATCTTCAGAACATCGATCGGCTGATTGAAGAGGTCACTGATCTTCAAAGGTCGGAACTTGGCCGATATACGGATCTTTTTCACTCCTACTTTTCAGATGAAGATCTAACCGCCGATCCCGCCTTGAGATATAATGAAATATTTGAAATACGGGCCGACGGTTACGTTAACAGATTCAGAATCAGCGATTTGGATACCGATTTAACCGAGAATCAAATGCAGGATATTCCAAACCTTTCCGGCAGATACTATTTTCGGGACGCACGGGAAGATCAGTTTCTGCTGGGGTCTCATTACTCATATTCAGATGGAATCCAGGAAGGTGTTCTTAGCCGTCGGATATCCGAAGAGGAACTGGGTGAAACCGACGGGGAAGTGAGGGCCATAACATTTGGATTTAATCACTTTTTTGAAGCAGATACGGTTCATCTGAACCGCATCGGGCTGAAATATCTAATCATGAATAGCTCCGGTGATGTTTATTATCAAACGCCATCCATCCGAACCAACATTCCAAACATCAAAAATGCCATTAGTTCCGATCAATGGGATCAGGTATACGCGCTGATGAGGAATAATCCGGGTCTTGCTGGATCACTTGAAGTCCCGGTCTCATTTGAAGGGCAAAACTACGTAGCCCATCTCAACCGCCTCGAATTTGGAATCGATTCCGAAATTGAGCCGGCCTGGATGCTTACATTCAGGGACAAAAATCTTCGTTACATGCGCAGTTACTCCATTTTTCTCTACTCTTCAGCCGGCTACCTGATCCTCATTCTATCATTTATTTTCATTTTCACGAGCTTTTATCTATCCGGCAAAACAAGTCATTTCCTTAACCTGAAAACATTTGCATACTCATGGTTCCGGCCATCTGTCAGAAGAAGGAAACAGTATTTTTACCTGGTTGTTGTTCTATTTTTACACCTGCTATTTTTCATCTATATCCTTACAATCGACTTTCATAATTTCTGGCTTGTAGTCTTCCTATTCTGTGAAACCGTCGCTGTTATTGCCCTCTATCGTTATGTGCTGCTGTCGAAATTTCTGGAAAGTTGGAAGAAAAAACGTTATTGGAAAGTGCCATTTTTGATTTCCATAATCGTAATTGTTTTCCTCAGTTTCAGCTATATCGCCGGAACTTTGAGCGGCGGAAAGTTTGGGTTAATTACAACTCTTTTTCTATTTCAGCTGGCCGGTTTTGCAGGGATTATTGTATTCAAAGTAAAAAAGTGGTTCGCATCCGGAATTACGGCAGGATCAATCCATGAAGTAAATTCCGAATCAGTTTATGCATTCTCATTTACACTTTGGGTGCTCGTGGTTGGGCTGATCCCGGGATATATCATCCATCACTCAGCTTTTCATCATGAAAATGTGATCTGGCAGCAGGCGGTGCAAAATGAGCGTCCGGTTCAACCCGAGCTGCCGTCTCCCCTAACGGATGAGGAAACCTCTTCATACCGGCAGCTGCTGCTCAACCAAATGGAATATCAGCGGAGACAGTGGCTCGTAAATTATACCGGAATTGAATATCCCGTGATTGACCGTTATATCTATTCAGATCGCGCCACGATTTTAAGTGCATTTCAGCATGATCACCATACGCACGAACACGGAAAAGAGTTCTCGGCACATCTGCTGAATCTTCTGATATTTTTATTGATAGGCTACCTGTTTTTTATCTCCGTACGGCTTCTTGCAAGGCAGCTTTTTCTAACTGAATATTGGGATTATGGGAATAAAACCGAATTCATAGAATCGATCCGTACAAAAACATATTTGGTTACGCTGGACAACCAAAAGGGACTCGATTTTTTGAACTCCCGTTTTGATGAGAAAATCAGATTCACCATTCTGGATTTGTCTGTTCCCAATCTCACCGAGGAATTTAATGCTCCTATCTTTCCCGAAAAGGAAAAAAACAACAGTTATCTGCTGATGAATATCGACCATATACTGAATTCATCAGAGAATATTAACCGGCTGACATCCTTTATTCACATCTGCCAAAAGCATAACATTTTGCTGGTGCTAACAGGATCCAAATCGGTAAAAGAACTGCGAAATATCACTCCAAAAAAAGATGACCCCGAATTTGAACAGGCCATGCAGAACTGGTCGGAAGCGATGAGCCAATTCAGTACAATTACAATCCCCATTCATTACGGAATTGATTCGTTGCAGCTTGTTGAGCGCTTTGCAGAAAATGATTTTCTGAATATTCTTGACAACGAAGTCGAATTCGGGCCACACCGTGAGGAACTTTCGCTCCTGCTCAGTAAAGAAATTTCAGAAACGAAAGAGAATGTATTTCCGCTTAAGAATTTTGAGAAATTCCTGCTTTCAGTTCAGCGATATAACAAAGCTTATTTTCAGAATTTGTGGGATAAACTCTCTTTTCGTGAAAAACAGATGGTGTACAATTATTCAAACGAAGGCTTTGTAAATTATCGCAATTTTGATGTACTCACAGAGCTTCTTGAAAAAGGGATTTTCAGAATGAATTATCGGGATGAGGAGATTGGCCTGTTTAGTAAAAGTTTCACCAATTTTGCATCCAATGCGGCCAACAGCGAACTGCTAAAGAAGTTTAAAATTGACCGAAAAGAGAACGGAAACGTCACTCATATTAGAAATGCCATTCTCACGTTTATTTTCCTATCCATTCTTGGGCTGAGCCTGGTAGCCCCCGAAGTACTGGACCGCTATGTGGGTGCTATCAGCGGGGGGCTTGCCATCCTCAGCACTCTTGCCTCTCTTCTGAATAAATACGCAGTAAAATTTCCATTTTTAAAAGATGTACAATCGTAAGCACTGATTATTTTCCCTAAAAATGATCCGTAAATAATGTATTTTTGGATCTATGAAAAAAAGCGGAAAAGTGATACAGTCAACGGGTAAATGGTACAAAGTTTCTTCTGACGGAGAGATCTTTGACTGTCGTATTCCCGGAAAATTCAGGTTAGTTGAGGAGTCTGTCACAAATCCCGTAGCTGTGGGAGACAATGTAGATTTCACCGTTGGTGATGATGGCAGCGGTATGATTGATTCCATCCATGATCGAAAAAACTATGTTCCGCGAAAATCGACCCGGAGTAACAAAGATGAACAAATTCTTGTTGCCAATATCGATCGCGCCTGGGTGGTTCAGTCGATTCGCCAGCCTAAAATAAAACGGGGTTTTATCGATCGGTTCCTGGTTGCCTGCGAAGCGTATGAAATTCCGTCCGGGATTATCATCAACAAAACTGACCTGGCAAATAAAAGAGATCTGAACGAAATACATTCCATCACGGATACGTACACGGAAATCGGATACCCGGTCTTGCAAACGTCTTTAGAAGATGACTCGTCCATTGAGAAACTCCGCGAGGAATTACAAAACAGAACGTCGGTCTTTATCGGCCACTCCGGCGTCGGAAAAACAAGTTTGATTAATGTCCTTGATCCTTCACTCAATCTTGCGGTGGGTGATATCTCCTCCTATTCTGATAAAGGCAAACACACAACCACCTACGCCCGCCTTCTCTCTCTGAATGAGAACAGCTACCTTGTGGATACTCCCGGAATAAAAGAATTCGGACTGGTGAATATCGAACCGTATGAACTCTCCATCTTTTTTCCGGAAATGCATGAGGCCAGGCTGCACTGCAAGTTTAACAACTGCACTCACAATCATGAACCTAAGTGCGGTGTTATCGAAGCGTTTGAACGAGGCGAAATCGATCCGGACCGATACGACTCCTATCTGAATATGCTTGAGAGCATAAATTAAAATTTTTTAATAATCTGTTTGAACTCTTCTAATTTTTTGGCAATTTGGTAGTCAAATAAAATCATAGAGCAGATCAGACCAAAATATCATGCTAAAAAAATATATTTCACTCTTTGCTATCACTCTGTTTTTTATGCTGCCCTGGCAAAACAGTTCAGCCCAGGTAAACAATATTGGTGAATTTGTAAGAGCCGGTACGGATGATGCGAGCCTGCTTCTGGAAAACTATCTGCGTCCGTACACAAGCGGCTTCGGAGCCAACCTGAATACAGGATGGAATAATTCGGCGCGACCCTACCGCACTCTTGGTTTCGATATTCGGATAAGCGGTGCGATGGCTTTTGTCCCTGCATCAGATGAAGTATTTGATGTAGCCAGCCTTGAACCTCAGTTTCAGGAGCTTGAACTATTCAGCAGTTCGGGAATCACCCCTACTATTGCCGGAGATGATGTTACAGGCGTACGTGTGGGACGTACGTTTGAGAATCCCCAAACCAATCAAACCGAAGAACTTTTCTCTTTTAATTTGCCGCGCGGAACGGGGTTTCCCCTGGTACCTTCACCTATGATCCAGGGAACGATAGGAATTCCAAATGACACCGATATTTCGCTCAGAATTATGCCGTCCGTATCACCTCCTGATGTAAACGGTCAAGTTAGCCTTTTTGGAATTGGAGCAAAACACGGCCTGAACCAATGGTTGCCCGGCGGCACGGTTCTGCCTATCGACCTATCTGTTCAAATCGGCTATACCCGTTTTAATTTTGATATAGATGCGAATGTGCAGCCCGAAAGCGGCGGTGATATTTATAACCAGTATGAAAACCAGCCCGAAATTTGGGATGGTCAGCAGATCGAGCTTCAATCTTCTGGCTACACTGCTAATCTGCTGGTTGGAAGAAATCTTCCGATTCTCAGTGTGTTTGCCGGGGTTGGCTTTCAATCATCTACTACAGAGATTGCAACCCGCGGTGCCTACCCGTTAACCGTTCCCAATACCAACATGTCGCAGTCCGAATCAAAGGCCATTGAGCGAATTGACGACCCGATTAGCATCTCCAGCAGCGGGGACAACTCCATTCATGCTCTTGCCGGTTTTCGTGTAAGGCTCGGCTTTATTGCTTTATCTGGTTCGTACACAATTTCAGAATATCCCGTGGCAAATGTCGGGATCGGTATCAGTATGAGATAAATTAAACACAGAAAACCCTACGTTTCGGCCAAGATTTACAGTAGATTTGATGGTTGATCTTCTCATTACAGTAGATATTACCTCTACATAAAACATCATCACAATCTATTTTCTGTCATGTCAAATTTTTGGTATCAAAGCGTTGCCTGTCTGTTATTTTTGTGTCTTATAATAGTTAGCTGTTCAGATGAACCGGATCGCATGTATGACATGTATGAAGGCGATCCGATCGTCTTTAATCCCGATGGCGGCTGGTGCTGGTTCCAGGATGAACGCGCTATCATCGATGAAGGAAAATTGCTGATTGGTTCCGTCTCCTCAACAGGAGACATCACGCTAACCCACTACAACTTTGAGTCCGCCGAAAGTGATACACTCACGATCCACTACCAATTCCAGCAGAATGATCACGCACAGCCTGCACTCATTAAGCGAACCGACGGCCGGTACCTGATCAATTATTCAGGTCACTTCGGGGAATATTCCAAATGGAGAATTTCGGAAGAGCCGGGTGACCCAACCCGGTGGGGACCGGTTCAGCAAGTAGATGTGGGTGACCTTGTAACCTACTCTAACCTGTATCATCTGCAGGATAATGACCGAACCTACAATTTTCATCGCGGAATCGACTGGCACCCGAATGTAATGGTTTCTGATGATGACGGCGATAGCTGGGAATATTTAGGCCGCCTGTTTATTGAGGAAGGTGAACGCCCGTATCCGCGTTATGCAAGTAATGGCCAGAGCCGTATACATTTTGTAACGACCAATGCGCATCCCCGGGATTTTGTAAACAACATCTATCACGGGTATGTTGAAAATGATCGCCTGTTCAATTCGGAAGGTACTGAAATTGGAGCGATTGATGGCGCTGAAACCGAACGTACAACGGATGATTTCACCATGATTTTTGAGGGGGATGAAGAGAACATTCCCTGGACGAGTGATATCCGGATCGACGCTGACGGCCATCCTTATATCGCCTATTCCGTTACAAAAGACCGAATCCGTACCGGTGAAGGAGGTATGGATCATCGTTATCGGTACGCCCGGTGGGACGGCGAGCAGTGGAATGATTACGAAATTGCCTACGCCGGTACCCGGTTATACGCTAATGAAGATGAATACACCGGGCTGATTGTCCTCGATCCGGACGATCCCGATATTGTATATATCTCCACTGATGTACAGCCGGAAAGCGGAGAGCCGCTGATCAGCGAATCGACCGGTGAGCCTCAATACGAGATCTTTAAAGGCAGCACCTCAGACAGTGGAGAAAACTGGAACTGGGAAGCCATAACGGAACACTCTGCCGAAGACAACATCCGTCCATATATAACATCAGACGGAAGCGACCGGGCCTTACTGTGGCTCAGGGGTGAATATCGAACCTACACCGATTACTCTCTTGAGATCGTGGGATACGTCTCAAGATAAACCGGATTCAGAAACAGAGTTCATACAGATAATCCGTATATTCCGGTACACTTTTTTAAAGCCACGCTCAGAAAAGCGTGGCTTTTTTCATTTTTATACTATTTATGACATTTAATTCACTCCATTTAATCGATCCAATTCTTAAATCATTAAAAGAGCTTGGATACACACAGCCCACCCCAGTTCAATCAAAAGCCATCCCAATTGCCCTGAAAGGAACTGATGTCCTTGCATCAGCACAGACCGGTACTGGTAAAACCGCTGCTTTTGCTATACCCATTTTACAGAATCTGAGCAGTAGTACGGATACAAACCAGAGAAACAGGAAAATCCGCAGCCTGGTTGTAACACCCACCCGGGAACTTGCCATACAGATTGATGAGAGCCTGAAAAATTACGGCCGATATACCGATCTGAGAAGTACCGTGATATTTGGAGGTGTGAACCAGAAAAAACAGGTAAAAGAACTTAACCGTGGCGTGGACATTCTCACGGCAACACCCGGACGCTTACTCGACCTGATGAACCAGGGGCACATTTCACTTCGGGATGTAGAAGTTTTTGTACTTGATGAAGCCGACCGCATGCTCGATATGGGCTTCATCCATGATGTGAAAAAGATTATGGCGGATCTGCCAAAAAAACGCCAGACCCTCTTCTTTTCTGCAACCATGCCGCGTGAAATTGTTTCGCTTTCGAACTCCATCCTGCATAATCCTGTAAAAATAGAAATCACCCCGAATGAGCCAACCGTTGAAGCGATCTCGCAGGGCATTTACTTTGTGGATAAAGGAAATAAAAAACAACTGCTGCTTGATGTACTGCAGGATAGTGAAATCGAATCGGCACTTGTTTTCACACGCACCAAGCATGGCGCTAACAAAATTGTAAAGCTGCTCAACAAAAACAGCATTGAAGCAGAAGCCATTCACGGAAATAAATCACAAACGGCGCGTCAGCGTGCGCTGGGTAATTTTAAAGACCAGAAAACCCGTATTCTGGTTGCAACGGATATTGCCGCGCGCGGTATTGATGTAGATGAGTTGAAACACGTCATCAACTACGAAATACCTAACATTCCTGAAACGTATGTTCACCGAATTGGACGAACGGGCCGTGCCGGAGCCAATGGCACTGCACTTTCATTTTGTGATGCGGTTGAAAAAGAATATCTCCGTGATATTGAAAAACTCATCGGGAAAAATATCCCGGTTGTAGACGACCACGAATACCCGCTTGTGGATCACAATCCTCCTGATCCCAAAAATCAGCAGAATTCCAACAATGGAAAGTCCAGGAAGAATAACAACAAGAGCCGCAATCAGCAGAAGAGCCGATCAACTTCCGGGCGTAAAAGAAAACGCAGCAGGAACTGAAGAAATCAATGATCCCTTATCCTATCGGTAAGGGGATCATACTTCCTTTTCTTTATTCAGGCTGAGGTATGCTCTCATCCCATCAAAAACCAGCTCTTGCCGAAAATTCACGCTGAGTGAAAATCGCTTTCGCAGATCTTCAGAAAGTTTCAGGCCATCACCACCCGCACTATAGATTTTTACGGATGGGTTCTGTTTCCTGTACTTCTCTACAAATGAAGCAATGGAGTAAATAAATCCGCCATAAACTCCCCAGCGAAGGGACTCCTCTGTTGACCGCCCCGGGAAATGGTCGGGCAGTGAATGATCCGTTTGCGGCAGCTCGGGCAAAATTTGCTGCATCCCTTTCCGGTATACCGCCAGACCGGGCATGATCACGCCTCCCTTGAAAGAAAAATCCCCTGACATGTAATCGATCGTACAGGCTGTACCTGAATCTATGACAATAACATCCTTTCCGCCAGCATCTGTGGCCGCGCCAAGACACGCCAGAACCCTGTCAATTCCCAGAGTCTCCGGTGTCTTGTAATCCAGTGATACAACGCCAAGGTTTTTGTATGTGATCTGCTGAACATTAAGGCGGTTGTGGGTGTCATTTATCACCTCAGTCATATCCTTCCGAACAGACGAGAGCAGAATCTGTTCGCCATCCGTTAGATTTTGCATCTCTTTTTTCAGAAGGGCTGGCTGCTCTGTTTCTACACGGAAAATCTCATCAAATTTTTCAGGGTGAACTCTCACTGCTTTTACAGCTGTGTTTCCGGCCTCAATAAAAATCATATCCTGATAAGGTTATATACATTGAATCTTACCATCTGACTGCCTATAAATGTATCTTCGTAAATGGTTTCTTACTGCATTCTGTTTTGTAGCCGAATATAGTAAAAACATTCACCTGAACGCATCAATAATTTATTTTATGGATATCAAAAACAAAATCGCCATTGTAACTGGAGCAAGCAGCGGAATTGGCACAGAATTCAGCCGAAAACTCATACAGGAAGGAGCAACCGTTTACGGACTTGCCAGGAATATTGACCGGTTGAAGGAGCTGCAAAACATTTTAGGCGAATCATTCCTGCCAGTAAAAATGGATGTAACCGATCACGAAAAAATTGCTTCCTGGGTGGGTAAAACGTTTACCGAAGGCAAAGGTCCTGATATTCTGATCAACAACGCCGGACTCGGCTTGTTTGGCCCCGTAGACGAACTGAAGCTGGAAGATTGGGAGACCATGATGAATGTAAATGTAAACGGCATTTTTTATCTCACCCGTCAGATCGTGCCGCTGATGAAGCGATCCGGCTCACACTCGCACATTATCAATATTGCATCTATTGCAGGAATGCTCGGTAATCCAAATCTATCGGGTTACAATGCAACCAAGTTCGCTGTCCGCGGTTTTAGTGAGGCGCTTTTCAAGGAGCTTCGGTATGATAAAATCAAAGTAAGTTGTATGTTTCCCGGCTCCATCGCCACCTCTTTTTTTGATAACGTGGATGAATCGGAAACGCACGATAATATGATGCAGCCCGAAGACGTTGCTGATACCCTCATGCATCTGCTCAAAACACCCGATAATATGCTGATTAATGAAATTGTGATGAGGCCGCTTAATCCCAAAAATCCGAATGAGTCGTAATTTTTCGTTTCTCTTATTTTTCCTATTGATAGCTGTGGCCGTTTCATGCAGTGATCCGGACAGGCCAGAAGATCTTCTTGATGAGGATCGCTATGTCCACATTTTTACGGAATTGGTGATTATCCAGCAGCTTACTGATGATCAGCTCGGGCCTGTTTCCCGGGAATATCTCGTGGAGCAGGTGTATGAAAAATATGATGTCAGTGAAGATCGGTTCAATCGATCACATCACTATTTTCAGCGTCAGCCCGACAAACAGCTTGAACGAATCGATCGAGTTGAAAACCGGATCAAAGCGAAGAGAGATCTTTTCCAGGAACGCCTGGATGAAAAAACGGAGGGAGAGCGTACCCAGCCGGCCGTGCGCGATACTACCTGATCATTCACGAGTATTACAAAACAATTCAGTGTGTCTTTATCTCCTGAGTTTGTAAACCTTGCCCTCATCTTCTACACGCACCACCCGCTCCTCGCGAGCCATTATTCCCAGTATTGATTTCAGTTTCGATTTTGCCCAACCGGTCTCCTCAACCAGTTGATCGAGGCTGTGTGTTCCGTCATCCAGTAGCTGTTCCATCCGTTTAATCTCTTGATCATCAGGTGAATAGGCACCGTTACCGGAACCTTTAATGCAATTATCACAATGACCGCATGGTGAAGTCTCCGTCTCGCCAAAATATGTTCTCAGGAACTGCTCACGGCAGCCATCTGTCTCAATATACTGCTTCATATAATTGAGCTTGGTCAGTAGCACATCCCGATAATGATACGCTTCGTTGTGATCGATCTGGAGTTTTTTCATTCGTGCATCCATCAGCCGAATAAGTGGCTGATCCCCAAGTTTTTCAACATTCAGTATCCGGTCATGCTCCGCAAAAACGTGTAGACCTTTCTCCAGCTGACGCGGTGTGACGTTTAGTTTTTCACACAGATACGATTCATCCAGGTAATGCATCTGTTCAAAAGCATCGGCGCCGAACTGACGAAAGATCGTATCCAGAAATTCCATTTTTTTTGAGTCAGAGCTCTGAATTTGAGTCCGTATATAATGACGGCCAGCTGTAAACTGCACCCCGATTTTTGATACATGCAGCTCCGTTTTTTCTAAAACTCCCAGTCTTTCCAAAACCCGGACTGACACATCCACCTGCTTTTTTTTAAGCCCGGTTCTCTTGGCAACGCGATCGTAGCTGACCGGTTCCGGTTTGATGGATTCACTGCCGATGGCAAGTTCCAGTTCATCACAAAGTCCGTTATACACATTTTGAAGGATTTTATATTCGGGATACCCCCCTTCAATTCGTTTTTTTGCAAGTTCTGCATCTCCCGATTTATAGATCAGAATTGGATAACTTTCGGCACCATCACGCCCTGCACGTCCCGCTTCCTGGTAAAATGCCTCGATCGAAATCGGCATGGTGTGATGGATGACAAACCGGCAATCGGCTTTATCAATTCCCATACCAAACGCATTGGTTGATACCACAACTGGAGTCTTACCGCTGATCCACCGTTTCTGAATTGCTTCTCTGTCACTGCTCTGCAGGCCTGCGTGATATGCCTCCGATATTATCCCGATTTTTGAGAATTCAGCTGCCCATTTCATGCAGTCTCTTCTTGTACTGCAATACACGATTCCGCTGCCTTTTTCTGCTCCTTTTTGTACAGCATTTAATAGTGAACGGCGGCGCTGTGGGGTTTGATTGACCCACCACAACAGGTTTTCTCTGCCAAATCCACCTGCTATGATCGTGGGATTTTTAAACCCGAGGTTTTTAATGATATCGTCTTTCACCTCTGGAGTTGCGGTAGCGGTGAGTGCAATCCAGCGTACCTGATCCGCCGCGTCCCCCAGTTCCTCTCGTATCTGCCTGTAACTGGGCCTGAAACTATGTCCCCATTCTGATATACAGTGTGCTTCGTCTACAGCCAGCAAGGAGATATTCAGGTTTTGCTGTTCATGTTTCCAGAGTTCTGTAGTGAGTCTTTCCGGGGCGATATACAGAAGTTTATACATTCCGTTTCGGGCATTGACCAGCCGCTGTTCAACCTCATATCCGGGAAGCGTACTGTTGATAAAGGTTGCCCGAATACCATTTTTTTTGAGCTGATCCACCTGGTCTTGCATCAGGGCAACGAGAGGGGAAATCACCACGGTAAGGCCATCGAAAAGCAGTGCGGGCACCTGGTAACAAAGTGATTTTCCGCCACCGGTTGGAAACAGAACCAGCGTATCTTTGCCATCGAGAACAGATTGAACCACTTCATCCTGGCTCGGCCGAAAGGAATCGTACCCCCAATATTTTTGTAGCGCCTTCCGGGCGTGTGATAAATCAGGTGTATCCATCTGATAATCAGGTTCTGTTCAATTCACGTTAAGATTTGCTGAATAAAAAGATAATCATTTCCGGGTATTCGCACACAGTGTGGAAAAGTCTGCCCCAAGGGTATAATTCATTCTTTAATAACCTTAATTCGATTAATAACCTATTTCATTTATTCAGTATCAAGTCTCCCCTAACAAGGGGAGATTTAGAGGGGTGTCCATCGGTTTTTGCCACACTATGATGAACATCCCCCTTCCCGAAGGGATCCCTTTGGGGCAATCCCCCTTTTCTAAGGGGGACCTTTTAGGTTCTCATTTTAGAATAGAACTCAGGTTTATAGTTTAAACAAAAAAAAGGCGCGGATAGAGTTATATCCACGCCTTTATAATTTTTACAGATTTTTGATTGAAAATCGGATTCAGATCAAACGACTGCTTTCATGTATCCACGACGCATTTCCGCGATGGCAGAAATGCTGATACCTACCGGACACACTGCTTCACATTCAGCATGATTGGAACAATCTCCGAATCCTTCCTTCTCCATCTGCTCAACCATGGCAACAGAGCGTCTGTTACGCTCAGGCTGGCCCTGAGGCAGGCTGTTCAGGTGTGCAAGTTTTGCTCCTGTAAAGAGAGATGCCGACGAGTTCGGGCAAGCCGCAACACATGCACCGCACCCGATGCAGGTAGCATAGTCAAACGCTGCTTCGGCTGTATCTTTCTCAACCGGAATTAAGTTCGCTTCAGGTGCAGCACCTGTTTTAATCGAAACATAGCCGCCCGCTTCAATAATGCGATCAAAAGCAGAACGGTCTACAACAAGATCTTTGATAACAGGAAATGCTTCTGCGCGGGGTGGTTCGATTACGATGGTATCGCCATCGCTGTAATTCCTCATATGAAGCTGACAGACAGCCGTCAGGTGCTTGGGCCCGTGCGCCCGCCCGTTGATCACAAGGTTGCAGGAACCACAGATTCCCTCGCGGCAGTCATAATCAAACTCAACCGGTTCTTTCCCTTCTTTAATCAGGTTTTCGTTCAGTACATCGAGCATCTCCAGGAACGACATATGCTCGCTCACACCGTTCAGTTTGTAGTCCTGAAACCGGCCCTTTGCTTTCGCATTTTCCTGGCGCCATATCTTAAGGTTAATCGTCATTTCACTCATAATATTCCTTATTTGTAACTTCGTTGTTTCAGTTCCACAAACTCAAAATTGAGATCCTCTTTGTGGAGGGTGGTTTCAAGTTTACCGTTTACGCCATGATACTCCCATGCCGATACATATGAGAAATCTTCATCATTCCGGATCGCTTCCCCCTCCGCAGACTGGTATTCCTCGCGAAGGTGGCATCCGCATGATTCGTCTCTGTCGAGCGCATCGAGTGCCATCAGTTCAGCCAGTTCGAAGTAATCGGCCACACGAAGGGCAAATTCCAGGTATTTGTTGTAGTACGTTGACTCACCCGGCACACGAACGTTTTGATTAAACTCATCACGAAGTGTACGGATCTGTTTCACAGCCTCTTCCAGGCCCTCTTTGCTTCGGTTGATCCCAACTTTATCCCACATAATCTTTCCGAGTTCACGGTGGAACTCAATTACGGTTTTGTCACCGTTTATGGAGAGTAGTCTATCGAGCTGTTTTGAGGAGGTTTCTGCCGCCTCTTTAAATGAGATATGATCTGTATCAATTTTTGAAAGATCAGCATCTGCAAGATAATTCCCAATCGTGTACGGCACGATGAAATAACCGTCTGAAAGACCTTGCATGAGTGCACTGGCACCGAGACGGTTTGCCCCATGATCGCTGAAGTTCGCCTCTCCGGCTACAAAAAGGCCGGGAATATTGCTCATCAGGTTGTAATCCACCCAAAGGCCGCCCATGGTATAATGAACGGCTGGGAAAATTCTCATCGGGGTTTCATACGGATTGTCATCCGTGATATTCTGGTACATATCAAACAGGTTGCCATATTTTGCGGCGATAGCATCACGCCCTTCCCGTTTGATGGCATCGCGGAAGTCGAGATACACGGCAAGCCCGGAATCGCCGACTCCCAATCCCTCGTCTGTCACTAATTTAGCATTCCGTGATGCAACATCCCGTGGCACCAGATTTCCAAAACTTGGATATTTTTCTTCCAGGTAGTAGTATCGATCCTCTTCTGGAATCGCGTTCGGTTTGCGGGTATCCTTGGGATCGCGCGGCACCCAAACACGGCCGTCATTTCTCAAACTCTCACTCATCAGGGTCAGTTTGGACTGATAGTCCCCGCTCACCGGAATACACGTTGGGTGAATTTGTACAAAGCACGGATTCGCAAACGCAGCACCGCGTTTATGACAACGCCATGCGGCTGTTACGTTCGAGTTCTTTGCGTTCGTTGAGAGATAGAAAACATTTCCATATCCACCTGTACAGAGAACAACCGCATCCGCCTGAAACTTGTTAATAGAGCCATCCACTAGATCGCGTGTGATAATTCCCCGCGCCTTTCCGTCAGCCACTACCAGGTCAAGCATTTCATGGCGGGGGTAATTTTTGATCTTTCCGGCATGAACCTCTTTCATCATCGACTGGTATGCACCAAGCAGAAGCTGCTGACCGGTCTGCCCTCGGGCATAAAAGGTTCTGGACACCTGCGCACCACCGAAAGACCGGTTATCAAGCAATCCACCATATTCACGGGCAAAAGGAACACCTTGGGCAACCGCCTGGTCGATAATATGATTTGAATTTTGAGCCAGACGATACACATTTGCCTCACGGCTTCTGTAATCTCCGCCTTTAATGGTGTCGTAAAAAAGACGCCAGACACTGTCACCATCATTCGGGTAATTCTTTGCAGCATTGATACCGCCCTGTGCCGCGATACTATGGGCACGGCGCGCCGAATCCTGAATACAAAACGTTGATACCTGGTAGCCGAGTTCAGCAAGGCTTGATGCGGCAGATGCACCTGCAAGGCCGGTTCCCACAACGATAACTTTAAACTTTCGCTTGTTATTCGGAGATACAAGCTTGATATCTTTCAGGTGTTTGTTCCACTTTTCTTCGAGAGGACCTGAGGGTACGTTAGATTCTAATTTCATAATTGCTGAGTCTTTATCGATTAAAATGAGTTACCGGCACTGTATAAGTGCTGCTTCACAACCACCGCCAAAATAAATATAGAGCGGTATAAAGAGGAAACCGACCGCCAGGACGACAGCGAACACGGCTCCAACGGAATAGATGATTGCAGATGCTTTTTGACTGCGAACTGTAAGCGATGTGAAAGCACTCCAGATACCGTGCCCGAGATGTGTGCCAAGCAACAACATCACAAACGCATACCCAAAAGCGTAAAATGGGTTCTGAAAGGTTTCGATCACAAGCGATTTGATATCATGAGTCTGCTGTCCGTCAATCATAACGGTACCCGTATCGCCAAGAGCGAAAGTATTGATGTGAAAAAAGACAAATATGAGCAGAACTACTCCGGTAAACGCCATGCTGCGGGAGCTCAGACTTTGACGGCTGGGTCCGCCTTTACTGCTGTAAACCTCGTAGTTTTTCGGACGTGCCTTGCGTTTCTGCAGCCAGATGGAGATGCCAATCCAGGTGTGAATAGCAAAAACCACAACCAGACCAATTCGGGCAAACCAGAGCAGCGGCCCAAAATTGTGAAGTACCATGGAGTAACGGTTCATTGCGTCCGGTTCTCCAAATATTGCGAGGTTGCCTCCGAGGTGAAAAATGATGAAAAGAACAAGAAATAGCCCGGTTAATCCGGTCAGGATTTTTCGGCCTACCTGGGATTGGGCGGCTTGTAATAGTGACGGCATATGATGTCTTCAGATTTTAGTAAACGCAGCTTATCTTGGATCGAAAAAAGTAAACAGTCCACTACGTAGTTTGGTTCCGTTTTCAAGACTATAAATTCACCTTATTTATGTTAAAAGGCAAGGAAGAAGCGGTTCTAATCAGGCATTGTTGTATATCCAAAAATTGCATGTATAATTATGAAGCGAACTAACAAAATTTTATGAAGCAATACTCGATTACCAAAGCGTATCAAACCGATTTTAAAGTAAAAGGTTCAAAATTTATCGCCTTTCTATCTCCATGCAACCAAATATCATCTGCAGATCTGTATGTGGAATCGATCAGGGAGGAGCACCCCACGGCAACACATCACTGCTACGCATATCGTGTAAATCCGGCCGATTGCATCGAATATAATCAGGATGATGGAGAACCATCGGGTACGGCGGGTGCACCTATTTTAAATTCGCTCAAATTGGCTGAACTTGTGAATGTTATTTGCGTGGTTGTCCGATATTATGGCGGCACCAAACTTGGCAAAAGCGGTCTGATCGACGCCTACTCATCGGCTACAGATTTAGCCATTTCGAAAGCTCAATGCCATAGAATCACTCCAACGGAGCAGTTTGAGATTGTTTACAGCTACGATCAGCAATCGCTGATTGATAAACTAAAACACACGTTCACCCTGTTTGAAATCGATTCAGCATATGGAGAACATGTGAAACTGGTACTGGAATGTCCTGAAGCCGAATCAAAAGGTTTAGAAACACGACTTCAATCCATTTCTCACCTCTTAATCAGCGTTGAGCGAATCAAATCGTCATTCCATATTTTTGATTCACGATAATCGCGTTCAAATTATTTTATCTGCATCGTTGTTTTTACTTTACTATGAAAGTGTCACTGTTTTGATTCTTGTAGTCATCGGATGAGTTTTTTATGAAATATTAAGTAATATCGGATCAAATTATGATTTATGGGCAACTCATCCGATGACTTAATTAGGATCGATCATTCTTGACACTACACAAATCGGTAGTAAAATCATTTTACAGCACAACCACTGAATTTTATACCAACTCATGAAAATTTATACCAGAAAAGGAGATACCGGGGATACAGCGCTCTTCGGGGGTTCAAAAACCAAAAAAAACAATATTCGTATCCACGCCTACGGAACGGTTGATGAACTCAACTCAACCCTTGGAATGGTTCTCTCCTACTCTATTTCCAAAATTGGAAAAGAAATTTTAAACCAGGTACAGCATGATCTTTTTGTTGTAGGCGCAATGCTGGCGACGCCCAACCCCGAAAACTCAAAGATAAATGAAGTGGGAGAGCAGGAAGTAAAACAGATGGAAGAGTGGATTGATACTCTTGAAACAGATCTCGAACCACTGAAATCATTTATTCTTCCCGGCGGGAGCGGTGCCGGTTCTACCCTCCATTTGGCCCGCACAGTTTGCAGAAGGGCGGAGCGGGAATCGGTTGAACTCTCACAAAATGAAGCAATTCCGGAGAGTGTAATTATTTATCTGAACCGGCTTTCTGATCTTCTTTTTGTGCTCGCACGCTACGAAAACAAACACCAGGGTGTTGAAGAGACTCCATGGATTCCGGTCCGCGAAAAGAAGAAAAACAAAAAATCAGAAACGTAATTCACCTATGTCAAAATCTATCGATCTGAAACCTGACTGGAAACGCTGGTTCTGGGGATACTTTTTTGGTGTTCTTCTGATTCCGCTCTTTGGAATCGGGATTATCGTTCTTTGGAAAGTTCATCAGAAGAAGAAAAGTTATCGTTATACGGTAACGGATCGGCAAATAACGGCTATTGGTGAAGGTGTTTCTCAAACCGTAGACCTCATCAACATTAAAAACCTTGATGTTGAGCAAAACTGGGTAGATCAAAAGTTTGGTATCGGGGATATCGTACTGAACACCGGATCACGCACAATTACGCTGCTCGGACAGAACAACCCGGAAGCGATCAGCGATTCCATCTCAAAAGCAATTTATGCCGAAAAGAAACGGATTGAATCGTTAAACAAAGTTGAAGAGAAGAAAATTGAACCTCCCCCTCCCGGAACACTCGACAAACTGGATTACCTGACGGGATTGTGGCAGCAGGGATTATTGAGTGATGAGGATTTTAAAAAGGAGAAGAAAAATTTCGAGAAATAGGTTTAGTTTACACCTAAGAAAATGCACTTAAATTAATTAAGGTTTTTGCCATTCTCACAGCTCCCAGACTTTCTGACCCTCCCCCGTCCCCTCCCTATCGCGCCCTGACGGGACTTGATATGGAGGGGAGCTTCAATAAAAGCTTTGACACCTTAAAAAATAAATAATGCCAACGAATGAGAGTGTAAATTCTCACAGCCTTTCGAAGGAGGGCATCAATTTTTCCGACCCAGAGGATCGGGGAATTAAACCACTAATAGATTAAATCACAGAAGATTCTTTCAGCCAAAACTCACCGCTGCCCGCATCAAGTTCTGCAATCCCGCCAGCCGGAATTGTGAAATTATCCTCTTCATGACCAATATCTGCGTTCATCATAGCCGGTATATTCAGCGGTTTGATGTATTTTTCAATCACTTCAGCCAGTGAGAATGTAGGATTCGGCCCTGCTGAACAATCCGTGCATTTGCCGAAGATAAACCCGGAAATTTTATTGAGTGCACCCGCCTGTTTTAAATGAGCCAGCATCCGGTCAATTTTATACGTTCTTTCTCCGATATCTTCAACAAAGAGGATTGCATCCCTGAAATCGGGCTGGTAAGATGTACCTAAAGTGGTGGTCAGAATGGTTAAGTTCCCTCCGATCAGCCGACCCTGCGCACTCCCCGCCTGCAGGGTACGGACATCGCTTTTCGATTGATACCGGCTTTCCTCCCCTTTCATAATCACCGACTCAAAACTCTCTTTGGTCAGATCTGTCCAGTCGGAATTGCCATTTGGGCCGTGAAATGTGGTAAATCCGCAGTATGACATAAATGCATGATGGAGCGTCGTATTATCACTAAAGCCGCAGTAGACTTTTGGGTTCCGGGCGATGGCTTTAAAGTCAAGGTATGGTAAAATTCGGGAGCATCCCCACCCTCCCCTGACCGCCATAATTCCATCAATTTCGGGATCCACGAACATCTGGTTTAGGTTTTCAGCACGCTCACGGTCCGTTCCCGCAAGGTAACCATGGCGATTCCTAACGTTTGACCCGAATTTTGTTCGAAAACCAAAATCAGTCAGAACCTGTACCATTCGGGTGTAATCATCATCATTAAAGACAATTCCGGCGGGTGCAGTTAATCCAATCAAATCTCCCGGCTGCAGTCTTTTTGGCTTCCGAAGTACTCCGGTGCCCGTCAGTTTACTGCCAACCGCCCATGGAGCAACCGTGATACCACCCAGTGATTTTAAAAAATCTGTTCTTTTCATAACGATCTTACCGGTCAGAATAGAGTTTATGCTTTCGGATATAATCAAGCACCGCGTCCGGAATCTCACCTTCAAAAGAAACCGGATCATCAGCTGAACGGATATCGGTTGAGGAAATCTCAATCTCCTCATGATCTACAAAAACAGCGTTTTCAAGTATCTCAGAATCTTGTTGATGGCTTTCGAAACCGGGACGTGCCGCTACCAGCAGAATCACACGATCCAGTATTTCCCTGTACTTATGCCATTTGTGAAACGATGTAAGATTATCTTCACCAATACAGAGAAAATAGGTATTTGAGGGATACCTTGTTTGCAGATGTTCAATGGTCTGCAAACTGTAAGATGGCTGAGAAAGGTTGTTTTCTATACCGTTAACGATCACCCGGTCCATTCCGGAAAACGCAAGACGAAGCATTTTACTTCGGTGGTGGAATGATGTTTTGTTTGGAAGTTCTTTGTGCGGCGGTGAAGCGGTGGGTAAAAGATGGAGCTCATCGATCAAATTGCTGCTGAGGAATGAACCGGCCACTTTGATATGTCCATTATGAACCGGATCAAAAGCACCTCCAAACAGGCCGATTCTAAGCCCACGCTCCATCATTCATTCTGAGCTACAGATTCATCGGAGGATGATGGTGATGACTGACGTCCCGCAATCCGTTCAATTTCACGGGTGGCGCGATCATAAAGGCTTTCGGCACGACTTCGGTTTTCACCACGTGGAAACAGCTGCAGATACGTTTCATAACTTGCCACTGCCTCTTCGTAACGCTCTTTTTGCCGGGCCTGAACGCTGTTATCTGCATAAATTATGTAGGCTTCGATTTGATCTACCAGCGATCGTTCTGCCCATACTGTCTCGGGATAGGAATCAATTACAATGTCGTGATACACAATTGCGGCCTGGTACCGATTGGTTCTCATATAAAAATTTGCCGCTTCATACTGTTTTCTGGCCAGCTTCTCGCGCATTTCTTCAATGTACCCGGAAGCCTCCGCAACAAGTTCTGAATCAGGGTATCGCGAATTGAAGAGTCGGAATCGATCGATTGCCTGCCGTGTATAGGTTTGGTCGAGTTTATAACGGGGGCTCATCTGGTAGTAACTCAAAGCCTGTTTAAAATCTGCCTGCTCGCGCCGTTCAGAACGCGGGTAGAAGCTCGTATACCTTTGGTATTCGGATGCTGCTATCAGGTATTGCCGGTTATTATAATAACTTTCGGCGAGTAAAAACTGAGCTTCCTGCCCTACATCTGTGCCTCGCCCGATAGAAACCACGGTTTCAAAAGCGCGGGCAGCTGTTGACCAGTTTTCCTGGTCATATTGAGATTTCGCCTTTTCGAAAGCCACATCAAGAGTATCGCCCGGACGGATAAGATCCTGACTACGGCAGGAGACAAGTGCAAATGCTGCAACTAAAATAATAATTAATGTGCGCATAAATGATTTAATAATCCCGTTTCTTTAAAGTTGTAATCAATTTTATAAGATCTCGCTTATCTTCTGTTTCACCAAATCTTTCTACAGATTTGATTGCAGTACTATACATCTGTTCAATTGTCTGATTAGCAGAATCTATTACACCGTGTGTTTTGTAAAGTTCGATCACCTGCTGAACATCAGATGCTGCCATTGGTTTGTTTTTCAGACACTCCATTAACCATTTTTTCTGCTCTTTATTGCAGCGCTCCATGGCAAGTATCATTAAATATGTTTTTTTACACTCATAGATATCACCAGCTACGCGTTTTCCGAACTTATCGGGATCAGCGGTTACATCAAGCAGATCATCCTGTATCTGAAAGGCCTGGCCAAGATTGGAGCCAATCGTTTGAAGTAAATGCAGTTCATCACGAGAACACCCGGCAACTACCCCCCCCATTTGAAGTGATGCCTCAAGAAGTGCAGCCGTTTTACCACGGATCATTTCCATGTACTCATTTAAGGACACGCTTTCTCTCGTTTCAAATTCCATATCCAGTGCCTGTCCCTCACAAACTTTATGGATGCCTTCCAGAAACAGGTTCACAACTTTTCGGTAATCCACATCTTCATCAAGACGGTTTAGTAAAAGCATCGAGCGTGTATACATGCTGTCGCCTGCAAGAATAGCAACTGAAGGACTCCATTTTTTGTGAATTGCCTGCTCCCCTCTCCTGAAGTCGGCCTGGTCCATTATATCATCATGAATCAGCGTAAAATTATGAAGTAATTCAACGGCAAGTGCTGCCGGCATTGCTTTCGTTCTTTTCGTTCCGCAAAGACCGCACCCCATGAGTGTCAAAATCGGACGAAGGCGTTTCCCTCCGTTCTGTATCATATAAACTTGCGGCTGATAAAGAGATGCAGGTGATTCAGGAATATCCAGCTTTTGCAGAGCCTCTTCTACGCTATGGAGATAGTGTGATAAAAACTTCAAAAAAACTTCCAGATGTGGTTTAAAAATGCAGTCTCAACTTAGCCGTAATTATGACGCTAAGAAGAATTTCAAGTGGCAAATATACAAATTTGGTATTGGATCAACCTATTTTTTTATCAAATCCCTGTGGCTGCATTGAGCCGGTGCCCGCCGCCCCAGCAACAGGCAGATTTGCTTTAATTGCTCTTTCAGCCGGTTTAAAAATTTCTGGAGCTCATCTTCTCCGCCATTCACCAGGGCCCGGATCACAGGGCCGGCCATTGCAGTAAAATTCGCGCCAAGAGCAAACGACTTCATGATATCTGATGCCGTGCGCAGCCCGCCGGATGAAATCAGCTCAAAACGAAACTCTTCTCTCAATAGAGCCACCTCTTCCAGGCATTTTGTTGTGGGCATTCCCCAGTCGTTCAGGAAGTCCGTTTCAGTACGATCCGCTTTTCGCAGGTTTTCAACCTTTGCCCAGCTTGTTCCGCCGGATCCCGCAACATCAATCACCGAAACACCTGCAGCAAGCAGTCTCCTGGCCACTTCACCTGTAATTCCGGCTCCTGTTTCTTTGACAATAATTGGCAGATCGGCATCGATAACCAATTTTCGAATTCCCGATTCGATTCCCCTGAACGCGCGGTCTCCTTCAGGCTGAACAAGTTCCTGCAGCGGATTCAGATGCACGATAATAGCATCGGCCTGTATTGACTCGATGAGAACTTCAAGCTGATCGTCTGTCAACCCGCCGGCAATTTGTGCACCTCCAATATTGGCAGCAATAAAAGCGGTGGGAGCCTCATTCCGAACCACTGAAAAACTATTTATTTCTTCAGGATGATCGAGCAGTGCGCGCTGACTGCCCACACCAAACGGGAGATTATTTTTTTCGCAAAATCTTGCGATCTGCGCGTTAATTTGTCCGGCATCGGTGTAGCCGCCTGTCATAGAAGAGAGAAAAAGCGGAAATGAAAATGACCGGCCAAGAAGTGATGTTTCCGTTGAAATATCTTCGAGGTTTAACTCCGGCAATGCGTTGTGGCGAAACTGATACTGTTCAAAACCGGCGGACCCGGAATAGTTCACATCTTCGTTCACACATAAATCCACATGATCTTTTTTCCTTTCCTGAATGCTCATAACCTCAGTTCAATTCTTGAATTATGTTCCCCCTTAGAGAGGCTGTAAAAAAAAACACAATCAATTATATAAGCCATTTATTTTTGCCACGAAGGCATAAAGTCACGAAGATACACGAAGTTTAAAAGAATCAGACAAATCTACTTCGTGAATCTTCGAGTTCTCGTGGCTTCGTGGTGAATTTTATAATTCTCAATAAGTATTGATACATTATTTTCTCATATCCTTTAGAAAAGGGGGATTGCCCCAAAAGGAACCCTTCGGAAGGGGGATGTCCATCAGCTCTGTGAAAAAACCGATGAACACCCCTCTGAATATACAATCTCTATTCAAGAGCATAAAAGCTTGCTTAAGAAAATCGTTCACTAAATTGCCACGATTATTCATCCTAAGTGATCAAACCGAATCATTCTTTCTCTGAGCGAATATCATTCTCATCAATGACTTCTTTAAGCTCTTCAACATTTATTCCCAGCTTAACTTCCATCTCTTCAAGTGTAATATTCTTCGTCTCGGGCATGATTTTCCATACAAACAGCAACTGAAGCACCATCATGAACGAGAAGAATGCAAAAATCTGGGTGCCGGAGAATGCACTTAACACCGTTGGTGTGATCAGTGTGATAATTGCTGCGAACACCCAATGTGTTCCCGATCCGAGTGACATTCCGTAATCGCGCACTGCATTTGGAAATATTTCAGAGATAAACACCCAAATCACAGCGCCCTGCCCTATGGCGTGTGAGGCAATAAATGCACATACAAATATCACAACGACGGTACCCTCAGCCCCGGTAAAAAAGGCCCACGACACACCGGCAAGTGACGCGATGTATCCAAAAGATCCGATGTACATCAGAGATTTTCTGCCTGCCCTGTCGATCAAATACATCCCGAGCAGTGTAAACAGCAGGTTCACAACTCCAAGCGAAACCGAAGCTCCAAGTACATCTCCTGCTTCCACACCGGCCTGTTCAAAGATTCGCGGTGCATAATAGAGTACAAAATTGATACCGGACAGCTGGTTGAAAAATGCGAGCAAAAACGCGAGGGTAATCGGGAACCGAAATCTTTTCGAGAAGAAAACGGATGATCCCGCTGTTTTAGAAACCGATTTTTTGATCTGAAGAATCAGGCGGTCGATATCTTCCTTGGGATTCAGTTTTTCAAGAAGCGACTTAGCCTCCTTCACCCGGTTTCTTTTGAGTACAAGCCACCGCGGACTTTCCGGCACACCCATCACGAGCAGCAGGTAAATCGTGGCGGGAATTGCCTCCACACCCAGCATCCAGCGCCATGCCTGATCATCAAAAATAGTTCCAATGAGGTAATTTGAGATGTATGCGATCAATATTCCGAACACAATATTAAATTGATACAGAGCAACAAGCTTTCCCCTGTTGGCTGCAGGAGTGATTTCGGAAATATATACAGGTGCAGCTACGGATGAAGCTCCGACCCCCAGTCCGCCAATAAATCGTGAGATTGAGAAGATATATGGATCTGTTGCGAAAGCCGATCCAAGTGCGGAAACCAGGTATAAAACACCAATCCAAAATAGCGTTTTCCGCCGGCCGAAACGATCACAGGGAATGCCTCCAAACAGTGCACCGATCACCGTTCCCCACAGTGCCATCGACATGATAAATGTACCGTGAAACAGATCCGACATTTCCCATAAATTCTGAATCGGACGATCCGCGCCGGAAATTACAATTGTATCAAACCCAAACAGAAAGCCGGCAAGAGCAGCTACTGCACTGGAAAATAGTATTGTTTTATTGTTAAACATGTAAGTAGGTTAGGTTCCATTTTCAGAAATGCTCCAATCAAATCTACAAATGACTTTAGTATAGGAGGTTTTATTAATCGCACGCATAATGCAATCAACCCGCAATAAACTACGTGTAGTTAATCAATCATTTTGACTTTTAAAAGTGGAACCTTTCCCGTGCACTTACCCTGTTCCGCTGATGATCACTGAAGAATCATTCTCAGCATCAAAGTCAGGGTTGAAATGTTGATGCAGAACCCGGTTCAGCAAAAATTGGAGTGCTGATTTTGCCTGAAGTACTTCAACATACGTGTGGCTTTTTTTCTGATTTGATATGAAATAATCAATTTGCCAGGGCCTGATTTGCGATGAATGGTCAATTGAAAACTCGTTCAGAAATCTCCGAACCCATCTCAAAGCCGCGATTTCAGATTGATAGCTTGCCTGGGTTCTTCGATATTCCGTTCTGAAAGCGGAAAGTATGCGTGTTTTCCTCATAACTTTTTCTCCTTTTTATTCGTATGAGCCGAAAACCATCAACCCCTTACACTTTTTTTTAAAAAAATATGTCTCCGCTTTCGGTTGAAATCTCTTTGCTCCGCTGGCTACAACTTGTATATTCATCCAACTTTCACACATTCAAAACAGATCTCCCATGACTACTGCAATTATTATTCTTATTGTTGTTCTTATCATTTTGATCGCCTTCCCGGTTTCTATCTATAACCGGCTTGTTTCCCTGAGAAACCGATTTAAAAACGCATTTGCCCAGATTGATGTGCAGCTTAAGCGGCGATATGACCTTATCCCGAACCTGGTAAATGTAGCGAAGCAGTACATGAGTCATGAGCGGGAAACGCTGGAAGCCGTTATTCAGGCGCGAAATCAGGCCGTTAGTACCGAGAAACAGGTAGCGGATGAGCCGGGAGATCCCGATGCCATGCAAAAACTGATGGGAGCAGAGAAAAATCTCGGAGGTGCACTCGGCCGTCTTTTTGCACTCTCTGAAAACTATCCCGACCTGAAAGCCAACCAAAATATGATGCAGCTTACGGAAGAACTCTCTTCTACAGAGAATAAAATTGCGTTTGCCCGCCAATCTTTCAACGATGCCGTGATGAATTACAATACGGCAAGGGAAAAGTTTCCCGCGGTGATATTTGCCGGAATGTTTGGCTTCAAAGAGGCACGCCTTTTCGAAATTGAAGTAGAAGATGAGCGAAAAGCACCTGAAGTGAAGTTTTAACACTTTTGAACCTCGCATCTAAATGTATCGAGCAGAAACATCATAACGATCTGCTCGGGAATCAACCAATGATGAAATAAGCCGCATGGATTTTTTTGACGCACAGGATCGCGCCCGCCGAATGACCTGGAAATTGATCGGGCTTTATACCGCTGCAGTAATCTTAATTATCGTATCCATTTATTTCGTCACGCTGATCGTGTTTGGATATTCAGGCGCCCCGGGTGATTCCCGGCTCTGGCAGCCGGGACTTTTCCTTACCGTATCAATTGTTGTGTCAATTCTAATCATGAGTGGCACGTTTTTTCGAATCTCCCAGCTTCGTAAAGGTGGAAGCGCTGTAGCTGAAATGCTCGGCGGACGTAAAGTTGAACCCTCCACAAGAGATCCCAAAGAACGCCAGCTGATCAACATTGTTGAAGAGATGTCAATCGCCTCAGGTGTTCCCGTTCCCGATATTTATCTGCTCGATAATGAGGAGAATATCAACGCATTTGCTGCCGGTTTTGGAACGGATGATGCCGCAGTGGGTGTCACCCGCGGTGCACTCACGCAACTGACTCGTGATGAACTTCAGGGTGTAATCGCTCACGAATTCAGCCACATATTTAATGGCGACATGAGACTCAATATCCGCCTGATTGGAATCCTGAACGGCATCCTGCTTCTGCATATTATGGGAATGATTTTGATGCGAAGCTCACTCCTTTCCGGCGGGCGCGGGCGCTCATCCAGCGGACAGGGAGGCAGCGGTGGTCAGGCTGCAATTGCGATGATTGTTCTCGGCCTGGCGCTCATCATCATCGGCTATATTGGTATGTTGTTCGGACGAATGATCCAGGCAGCGGTCTCACGCCAGCGCGAATATCTTGCCGATGCAGCCGCAGTACAGTTCACCCGCAACCCGGATGGAATAGCAGGAGCTCTTGAAAAAATCGGCCGAACGAAAAAAGGCGGTAAAATTGAAGACGGCCACGCCATGGAGTTCAGCCATCTCTTTTTTGCAAACAGCTTTCACACTGCACTCGACAAACTTTTCGCAACTCATCCGCCGCTAAAAAAACGGATCGCAGCCATCCGGCCCGGCAATGACCCTGAACAGATCCGCAAAAAAGAACGGATCGAAAAGCAGCTCAAAAAAGATCAGGCCAGGCAGACATCAACCGAAAGTAAATCGCCAGCTTCTACCGTCATTCCAGGCGGCACACTTTCTGAAACCGGCTTATCACCGGAAGTGCTGCTCGCTGCAATAGGCTCCATGGACAGCAGCGGTGTGGATGAAGCGAGTAAGCTGATGAGTGAAATCCCGGATGAGCTCCACGATGCAGCACACGAACCGTTCCGTGCAGAAGCGCTGATTTATTCCCTGCTTTTAATAAACCGGGAAGGATCCTCAACAACCCTGCCTGATTGGAGTGCCGAAATTATTGATCCATATATGGCTGAACAAGTTGATAAACTACTGCCTGTACTGAATCACGGTAAACGGGAATGGTCTCTCCCGCTGGCTGAAATATCGATGCCGGCGCTGCGGAAAATGAGTGAAAGCCAGTACCGCAAATTCCGGGAGACGATGAAGCTGATTATCGAAAAAGATGACCGCGTAAGCCTGTTCGAGTTCTCTATCGAAAAACTGGTTGAACACCGGCTTGATAAACATTTCAGAAAAGAGAAATCGGAAAAAATTCGTCATCATCATCTAAAAACGATTCGAAAACAACTTGCAATCATACTGTCAGCCCTGGCAAATACTTCCGGTAAAGACAGCGAGAAAGCGTGGGAAGCCGGTATAAAATCCATGGGGAAAGCCGCACCTGATGGAATGATTTTACTGAAAGAAGATGAGTACACGTTTGATGATCTGGATGAGGCTCTTGATGAACTGGATGCATCCGCCAACCCGGTGAAACGGTACCTTCTCAACAGCATGATCCACACCGTTCTGGCTGATGATAAATTAACACTCGATGAGCTTGAACTGCTGCGCGCCATGGCCGAAGCGATCAGCTGCCCGATTCCTATACATGTGATGCCTCGTTGATGGTTATTTGTGTAGATAATGAAATGCCCCCTCTTCAGCGAAAAGTGAGACTGCCTGCTTGAAAGTTGGAAAAAGGCCAGAAAAATAAAGTCTCCCACCTTTTGGTAAAATCACTGAACCTAGGAGAAGTCCATCCGGAAAGAGATGAATTTCATGAGAATGAAGTATTGAGTTATCTCCAGGTTTCTATCTCCTATTTTCTGGCTATTGATGATATCGAAAGTGCTGAGAACAGAATGAAGATGATGGACGATATTGACCCTGAAGCGCCGTTGACTTTTGATGCCGTTTGAAATTATTTTACACCGATAAAATGTCTGAAAATTATGCTAAAGTACGAGCCGGTTGTGAGGCAAAAGGTGAATTGGTTGGGCCAAATGACCTGCTGAATGCAGCCACCGTATTGGCAAATAATGGAACCCTTGCCACCCGAAATACAAAAGAGTTCAGCCTTATACCCGGCATTAAATTAACCGAATGGTAATTTATAATACTGAACCTGAAATGAAAAAGATCCGGATGTCTCCCCGGAACCCTTCAGGGTGGATCTGGATAAGTACGGTAACCGATAGCATAATAAATGCGGCCTCTCGACACTAATCCACAACAACAAGGATTGAAACTCGACGACCTACGCTCTCGTAAAGCGTAGGTCGTCCTCTCCACACTAATCCATGACAACACGGGTTGAAACAGTGATTCTGCGGCCGTTGCGCTCTGCGGTTGCAATCCTCTCAACACTAATCCACGACAACAAGGATTGTAACATTAGTGCGTTTGTAACCGTCTGATCTGTATAAAATCCCTATCGACCCTATTCACCAATAAAAGGATTTGTAAAAAATAATCAACTTATTATTAAACAAGCATGTTTCAGCAGGATTACATACTCAGACAAATTAACCAGATGGCACAGGTACTTGCATCAATTTTATCCCGGCTGATCATCAGCAGAGACGAACAACAATGGGTGAATGGAATTGAACAAACTGATCAAGCTTTAAAAGAGCATATCGGACTAACTTATTCAGAACTGCTTGACATCCCTGATGATACATTTATAGACACTCTTCAGTCCGTTCATAGTATTGACCGGGACAGCCTGGAGCGTATCGCAGACATACTGCTGTTGATTGGGGATGAAAACTCAAAAAATCAACCTATGGATGATGAAAAGAGGGTTTTATATAACAAGTGCCTTTTGATTTATGAACATATAAACGGCACCGGAAAGTTATATTCACTCGATGCCAGGTATAAAATTGATCGAATACATGAAGTTTTAAGTCGGGATTCCATGAGAATGCGAGATAGTAAATAGTTTATTACTCAATTTTATATAGCCTCTTCATCTGATTTTTGACCAGAAACGGCGGCATCATTTTCATCATAATCTTCATCACGTACTGACCTGATGCCCGTGCCACCACCTGCCCATACAGCCGGGAAGTTTTCACCACGTAGTCTACTTTCTTGCGACGTTGCTTTTCGAACTGCTGAAATATTTTTTCAGGTTCCTGATTTTCCTGAAAACTGCGGCTGATATAGTACGCATCTTCAACGGCCTGACACCCGCCCTGCCCCATATTCGGAGTCATGGCGTGAGCGGCATCACCCATCAGACACACCCGGCCTTTATGCCAGCTTTGCAGACGTTCCATATCTGAAATATCATTTCTGTTGATGTGATCGGTGGGGGTTTGCTTAATGATATCAGAAACCATAGCCGAAAAACCGTGATAGGTGTTCAATAGCTTTTCTTTGAGAAAATCAGTGGTATCTTTCTGATTCTTTGGAGCATTCGCTACTGCAAACCAATATACCTGTGATTCCGAAATCGGTGAGAAACCAAACCGGATGCCATCCCCCCACGCTTCGTAAGCCCTGTTTTTCATAAAATCCGGCAGATGTATCTTTGCAATACCACGCCAACAAGTCTGTCCGCTAAATTTTACGTCTGAATGCGGAAATAACTGCTTTCTCACCGCAGAATGTATTCCATCAGCCCCCAGTAACAGATCTGATTCTGCCGACCCGTTTACAAAATCAGCAATCACTTTATGATTTACTTCACTATAGGTTACAAATTCCTTATTGGTATGGACCGTATTTTCCGGCAGGGCATTCAGTAAAATTCTATGCAATCGTGCTCTGTGGATGGAAACAATTCGAAAGTCTTCTTTTGAGTTCCCGGAGTTCACCGGCATCATAAATGGCCTGAGATTTTTATCGGTGAGAGCAACCCCATCAAGCAGAATTCCTGCTTTTCTTATTTCATCTCCCACACCCAGCCGGTCAAGAACTGCCATAGCGTTTGGCTGCATCCAGATCCCCGCGCCCACATCACGAAATTCAGGTGCCCGTTCGTATACCTGCGCCTTTATACCGGCATTCTGTAACGCCAAAGCCGTAGTCAAACCTCCAATTCCCGCCCCGATAATCGAAATATTCATGCGATACCTCCATGTGCATTTTTCACCATAACACGAAGAACAAGCTTGTGAAATGGTTTAATCATAAACATATAGATCCGGCCCATTCTGTTTTGATACTGCACCAATGTCGTCACCTTAATGTTATACTCTTCTTCTCCCGAATTAAACACACTCACTCTGAAATTCAAATGCTTATCATCGCCGCCTAAAATAATTTCGTTTTCTTCGATGGAGTGAATTTTTAAGAATCCAATATAACCACCCACTTTGAAATGGGTATTAAAATCATCGGGAACAGTCGTTTTAAGCCCTGCAAATTTTACCAGGAAGTTCCTGATACTGAACAAGGGTTTAATTTTTGGTGGGATGCTGCTGAAAACAAGTTTTGCGGCCTGCTCCAGGGTATCCGTGTGATTGGTGACGGCAAATGTATCCTTAAAATCAATTTGAGGTAATGCCTTTTTGATTCCGTTGGTTTCCGGAACGGTGTCTTCTATTACCCTGGGTTTCATATTAGCGGCTATGTTTTGTACTTTAGTACAATTATACTAAAAAATAATAATTAGTACAAAAGTACTATTAAGGTTTTTCCATGAGTCAGACTAAAATTAAGATACTTGCTACTGCTCTTACATTATTTAACCGGCATGGATTGCCCAGCGTAAGCCAGCATAAAATATCAGATGAACTTGGTATAAGCCCTGGAAACCTGACCTACCATTTCAGGCAAAAAGATGACATTGTCGAGGCGCTTTATTTTGATATGGTGACCGAGATGAATGAACTTTTTGAGGATGCAAAAACTGAACCAGCGGGAATAAATGACTTTATAGAAATAACCGATAGAATGTTTCGTCTGATGATGAAATACCGGTTCATTTTTATAGATATCATCTACCTGCTCCGCAACAATGCGGCCATTGCATCAGACTGTCAAAAGGTCTTTGCGATTCGAAAAGAACAGTTTTTGGATACCATTGAGCAGCTTGTAAAAAAGGAAGTGCTCAGAGAAGAAAAGCTACCCCGGGAGTATGACTATTTTTTTCGGCGATTGGAGCTTTTGACGGATTTTTATCTGCCGGCCAGTGAACTAACTGGTGAATACAGTGAGAATATGAGCAGCGCTGATTTTCGCAAACAGGTTATTTATTCGATATATCCATATCTCACACCAAAAGGACTGAAAGAATTACCCGAAGAGTTCAGAGCGCTTAAATAACGCAGTACTATCAAAATGCTACGGTATCCCCGTTATTCTAATTAGAAAAGCTGGTACTATTGGAAAGCTTGTGGTACCTAAAATTATCCATTAGTAAGGTTATCAAACCCATCACAGCAAAAAAATCCCCTCAAGTTGAATAAACTTGCGGGGACAATAACTTAGTGGAGGTGCGGAGGCGAAGCACTGCTTCGCAACAGCAACGTTCGGATTGATTCCAGGTTTGACAAATCACCGAAGTTCATATTTCAGGTATTGACCGAAATAAAAAAACCCCGACAAGAACAGATTCCTGCGGGGCTTAATACTAAGTGGAGGTGCGGGGGCGGAGCATGCCTCCGCAACATCAACGCTCCGGTCGTATAAAAATGAAATCTAACCTGAAGCTTACTAATCTGAATTTGTTGCCAAAAAAAATCCCCGTCAAAGCATCAAGCCTTGCGGGGATTTGAATTAAGTGGAGGTGCGGGGAGTTGAACCCCGGTCCGGGAAGGTAAATCGTCAAGCATCTACATGCTTAGCTATTGATTAAGTTTCGGATGAAGCAATGCTCAACAGCAAAGCGACTCCATCCTATTCTGCATTAAGTTCTCCTTCCACCCAGCAGACATGGGCTTGGGAAAAGTCTATCTAAGTCGGCGCTCACGGCAGGGTCAATAGACGAACACCTGCGAGAACGGACGGCTTGCTTTACGCAGCCAGTCGGTATGAGTAATTGTTGTCAACTACTTTTTATCCATGATGGTTGATTTACGAGAACCATCGGGCACTCTCGGCATGCAGCCTGCAATTGTACGCAGCCCGTCGAATCCGGTACACCCCCAATATGTGAAAGAACAATAAACTGACTTGACTCAGCTTATACTAACGACTGCAATCTGCAAATCGTATATCTTAAGATAAGCACTTTTTGATTTCTTTTCTTCTCCACCTGATGCTCTTTTCACCGGGGCTATTTGCCTCTAAAACCATCGATTAAAGATAAATAGTCATTATTATTGATTTTCAGCTCTTCTTCATCGGCTAATTTGTGAAATTACAGGCAAGCTGAAATATCGAATTTTGTTCGAATATTCCGTTTCCATGAATACCACCGGTACACCCTGCTCAACATTCTTCGATATTGATTAACTCAGGAATAGAACGAATCCAATTCAACACCAATCCTTTTTCCCACCTGCTATATAGGTATCTGTAACTTTTCATGTTTACATATTTTAAATGAACTGTGATGAATGCAACCTTATCATTTTTAGTTCGTACGTTGCACCGATATTTAAATTTAATGATTCCCCTTTGAGACTAATATACCTTCTGCTATTATCCCTTTTTCTTTTGATTTTACCTGATACATCTGATGCGCAGCAAACCGCATCGGTCAACGGGTATATCACTGACAGCCGGACCGGTGAAACACTGATTTCGGCAAATGTTGCTATTCTTGAACTCAATCGGGGTACATCCACCAATACATCCGGTTACTATTCAATCACCAATTTACAACCGGGAACCTACACTCTTGTATCTACATATATCGGGTATCGCCAGTTTGAACAGGAGATTGAACTCACTGCCGGCGAAACCAACCGGATCAATATTGAGATGGATCCCGAGGGTGTTGAGCTGGAGACACTTGTTGTTGAATCGGAGTTCGAACGCGAACAACAGCGGAATATCGGCACTGCGCAGATATCAACCCAGCTGATCAAAAGCCTGCCTCCTGTTCTGGAGCCCGATGTCTTCCGGTCCGTGCAGCTTCTGCCGGGTGTAAAAGCCGCCAGTGACTTTTCGAGCGGCCTTTACGTGAGAGGCGGCAGCCCTGACCAGACCCTGATTCTGCTGGATGAGACAACGGTTTATAATCCATCTCATTTTTTCGGATTTTTCTCCACTTTTAATCCCGATGCGGTAAAAGATGTTCGGCTGTATAAAGGCGGGTATCCTGCTGAGTATGGTGGACGCCTCGGATCGGTCCTTACAGTTTTCAACAAAGATGGTAACCGAAACGAAACAAGAGGTTCTGTCAGTCTTGGTCTGCTTGCTTCCCGAATAAGCGCCGAAGGGCCTACCAGTTCCGGTTCATGGATGCTTGCCGTTCGCCGATCAACTCTTGAACCGCTTTTGGCCGTGCTGCGCCGAACTACCGACAATGTACCCGACAGCTTCTATTTTTATGATGTTAACGGAAAACTTAATTTTGATCTGACCGCCAACGACCGGCTTTCCCTCGCGTTTTATGCAGGAAATGATGATGTAAAGTTCCCCTTTGGTGACGATGCATCCATCGGCCTGAATTACGGTAACCAAACCGTGAGCGGGCAATGGCGCCGAATTCTATCCGACCGGCTTTTTCTGAAAACGACCGCAACCGGATCCCGCTACTTTAATCAACCCGAGTTTAATATTGGAGGAACCCCATTTGAAAGAGACAATAATATTTACGATTTCTCACTCAAATCAGACCTGGAGTATCTTCCGGATGATGCACATACCATTTCAGCAGGAATCTGGGCTGGAAACATCACGCTGCGATATACCGACAAGTTTGATGGTGCGGAAACCTTTAACTCACGAATTCAGTCGCAATATGCATCGGCTTATATCCAGGATCGCTGGCAGCCCGATAACCGCTGGATTATTACCGGAGGAGTTCGCGTAAACAGTTTTTCCGAGGGTGATTATCTGCGCATTGCTCCGCGGCTCTCAACCGAATTCAGGCCCACATCAACCATTCGCCTGCAGGCCGCATACGGACGTTATTACCAATTCTTAACTCTGATTTCAAATGAAGCCTTCTCCGGGTTTGATCTCTGGCTCACCACCGACCGCGGGGTTCCTCCTGCCTACGGTGATCAGTTCGTTTTAGGCGCCAAAACCGTTCCGTTTGAAGGATATGGATTTGATGTGGAAGTTTATTTCAGAACCATGCGTGACCTTTTTGAACTCGACCCGTTTGTGATTGATCCTGCCGGTCTCAATTATGACGAGCTGTTCCGATTTGGCGAAGGATACGCCTACGGTGCTGAATTTTTATTGGAGCGACAAATCGGACGACTCACCGGGTTTGTGGGCTATACATTTGGTATCACGCGCCGGAAATTCCCCGGTTTCAACACCGATATTACCAATCCGGGTGCCGGAGCGCGTTTTTATCCGCCTAAATACGATCGCCAGCATGATATGAATCTGATCCTAAATTATCGTCTTTCGGGCAGGTGGAGCACTTCAGCGGTATTCAGCTATGCCACGGGACAAGCCTACACCGAACCACTGGGCCGCACTGAATTTTCTCAGGTGCCCTGGGGAAATGTGCGTCGCGAATCTTTCACCATTGGCCGGCTGAATGCATCCCGTTTGCCTTCGTATCACCGTTTAGATCTTTCGTTCAGTCGGCAGGGTAACTTTTTCGGAATGGGTGAAGCTGAATGGCAGTTTCAGCTGATTAACGCCTACTCAAGGCGAAACATCTGGTTTTATAATTACGATTTTGATGAAAATCCGGTTGAGCGCAACGAAATTACTCTTCTGCCCATTCTGCCATCCGTTTCATACACCGTTAACTTTTAGAATATCATGCATAAATTATTATCAATCATATTCGTTTTTCTTCTGCTGATTTTTGCGGGTTGTGATATTTACGAACAGGATGAGTACCAGGAACTTGTGGTGATGGAGGCATACGCAATCGCCGGTCGTCCCCTGCCGGATGTGCGCCTGTCTGCCACAGTTGAGGCGACACAGGAATATAATTTCAGTGATGCTGCCCTGAATGGTGCATCGGTTGTCGTTACTCTGCTGGATGAAGGCGGAAACACAGACCAATCTTTCAGCTATTATCGTCAGTCTGATGGAATATACCGTGCAGCGAATCGCAATTATCTTGTGGAAGCGGGTCAAACCTATCGGATTGATGCATCTTTCAACGACCGTCCGGAGGAATTGAGAGCAGAGACCACCGTACCGGCTCAGTTTGAAATTCTATCTGATGTTGAAGAGTCGTATGTATATCAGTCAGAAAACCAGCTTGAAGTGGTATTAACGGCCACCGAGTCAAATGCACGCCAAAATATTTATGTATTCAACACCATTGCAAGGGAAGCTTCTATAGATAACTTGACTCCTTTTTATTTTGATGCGGTTGAAAACCGGGATGCCTCTCTTTCCGAATTCCTGAACAACTCCTCCGGCCTCATTAACGAAGGGAATTTTGATATACTTGATAATCAGACTATCCTGCTCCGGTTTCCCTGGATAGGTGTGGCGTTTTACGGAGAAAACCAGGTGGTGACCAATTCTGTGGATCAGAACCTGGCCGATCTTGTTCGTTCCGAAGAATTGCAGCTTGGCGGCTCAACCCTCCCCCCCGGCGAAATTCCCAACCTGATTTACAATGTTGAAGGAGGCATCGGTGTGTTCGGGAGCATCTCATCCGATACCGTTGTCACCCGTTTCCTTCGGCCAAATTAAACCTCATCTGCGAATGGAGCAATCAGACATGGTATTTCTGAGGGCTCTAAATTATGCGAAAGACATCAACCCATTTAGTGTCGTTTCAATGATGTATCGACGGGTATGTTTGGTGCAAATCTTCACCGGATGAATTCGCTTCATCCGGTGAATTGTCCGACCTTTACATTAACCAGTGCATAACCATATAGAGTAATATCTCACTCCTAACAACTCATCCGATGACGTGGAGTCAGCGGATGAGGGTATTTCATTAACCCGACAAATCAAAATTGACTTGACACTAGGTGCAATATTCTAAAACCAAAAGATTTCCATGAGAAATACCATGTCTTTTCCTGGCAGGATTACCGGGCCCTATATTTCCTGCAAATTGGTTTTCGACTGACTGATTTTTTCGAGATATTTAAGTCTGTTATTAAAATACTTTTACACACCTGATTTCGATTATGATCATTCCTATTGCCAGTGACCACGCGGGGTATGAAGCGAAAGAGACTACGAAGAAAATTTTGGAATCGATGGGTTTTACTCCGGTTGATTTCGGTACCCATTCTCCGGATTCGGTGGATTATCCCGATTTTGCCATCCAGGTGGCTGCCAAAGTCAACAACGGCGAACATAATCAGGGAATCTTAATCTGCGGCAGTGGTCAGGGCATGTGCATGACGGCCAATAAATACCCCAATGTGCGCGGCGCCCTGGTTTACAACCCGGATGTAGCCTCCATCACACGGCAGCACAACAATGCCAATATTCTTTGCCTGCCCGGCAGAGAGTTAACTAAAGAGCAGCTGGAAACGATTCTAAACTCGTGGTTTAAAACCGAGTTTGAGGGCGGCCGTCACGAACGGCGTGTGAACAAAATTCAATCTCTTACAGAAAAAAAGAATTAACCATGGATGAACTGATCCACCAGGATCCTGAACTTGCAGGTTACATCCGGCAGGAAACGGAACGGCAGAATTTCAATTTTGAACTGATTGCGTCTGAGAATTTTGCCTCACGCGCCACCATCGAAGCGATGGGAACCGTACTTACCAACAAATATGCCGAAGGATATCCCGGCAAGCGGTATTATGGTGGCTGTGAATTTGTGGATAAAGTGGAAGAGCTCGCCCGTGAGCGTGCAAAAAAACTGTTTAAGGCAGACTGGGTGAATGTTCAGCCTCACTCCGGGGCATCCGCAAATGCGGCTGTTTACCTCGCATTTATGAATCCCGGTGATACACTCCTGGGACTCGACCTGGCTCATGGCGGCCATCTCACACACGGATCTCCGGTTAATTTTTCGGGCATCACCTATAAAGCCGAATTTTACGGTGTTGAAAAAGATACCGGCCGTATCGACATGAATAAAGTTCGCGAAAAAGCGAAAGAAGTGAACCCTAAAATGATCTCCATCGGAGCGAGTGCGTATCCCCGCGATTTTGACTACCAGGCGTTCCGCGATATTGCCGATGAAGTTGGCGCTTTCCTCTGGATGGATATGGCTCACACCGCCGGACTGATTGCTGCCGGTCAGCTGAATGACCCGCTGATGATCAGTGATGTTGTCACTACCACTACCCACAAAACCCTTCGGGGTCCGCGTGGCGGCATGATCTTGGTTGGCAAAGATGGTGAAAACAAACTTGGCGTAACGGCCCGGAAATCCGGCCGGGTGAAAAACTGGAGTGAAGTTCTTGATTCAGCTGTTTTCCCCGGCAGTCAGGGTGGCCCGCTGATGCACGTCATCGCCGCTAAAGCTGTGGCATTTGGTGAAGCACTGAAGAGCGATTTTATAGAGTATCAAAAACAAGTAAAACGCAATGCTAAACACCTTGCTGAAGAGTTTACAAATCATGAATACGATCTTGTAAGCGGCGGCACGGACAATCACCTGATCCTGGTAGATCTACGCAGCAAAGGCCTCACCGGGAAAGTTGCTGAAGAAGCACTCGACCGTGCGGGAATCACTGTTAATAAAAACATGGTTCCATTCGATACTGAAAGCCCGTTTGTTACCTCCGGAATCCGGATTGGAACCCCGGCCCTTACCACAAGAGGATTTGGCGAAGCGGAATTCACAAAGGTTTTTGAACTCATCGATACCGTACTTAAAAATCCCACGGATGAGCAGAATCTCACCGCTGTTAAAGTACAGGTAAAAGAACTTTGCACACAGTTCCCGCTATATGATCTTGAACAGGTTTAATGGATTTATTATTTAGAATAATGTCCTCGAATTATAAACCGCTGCCCCATCCGGGACCATATGTACAGGGACTGCATCTATGAGTGATACACCCGACCAGGATTCCTCAAAAAGAAAAATTATGGGAGCTCTATTACCAAAAGCGAAAGCTCCCAAAATCGACCCAACGGCATCTATGTCGTTTCTCGACCATCTTGAGGAGCTTCGCTGGAGAATCATCAAAGGGCTGATTGGCGTTGCGGCTGGTATCGTGATAGCGTTTATATTTGCCGATTTCTTTATCCAGGAGTTTATTCTGGGACCGGCACGTGCCGATTTTTTTATGTACCAGATTATGCCGCTGAATGCGGTTGATCTGTCACTCATCTCGAGGCGTTTGCCGGGACAGTTTTTCACATACTGGGGAACGCTGATTATTATCGGGGGAATCATCGGATCGCCTGTTTTATTTTACCAGCTCTGGGCGTTTATCGAGCCCGCACTTGGATCAGGTAAAAAGTTAAAGACAATCCTGAATGCGCTTTTCATCAACTTCTTTTTTCTTCTCGGAATCTCGTTCGGATACTTCATTCTTGTACCTTTTGCCGTTCAGTTTTTCACTCAGTTTATCATCTCGGATGTCATCAGTAACGAATTTGATATCAATGAATACTTTACGTCTGTTGCGTTATGGACGTTATCCTGTGGAATTCTGTTTCAGATTCCCGTTGTCAGTTACTTTCTGTCAAAAGTAGGATTGGTCACACCCGAAGGAATGAGGGCATACAGAAGGCACGCCATTGTAGGCGCACTCGTTTTATCAGCCGTTCTAACACCGCCTGATCCGGTTTCACAGCTGATGATTGCGTTTCCCCTGGTGCTGCTCTATCAATTTTCAATCGTACTGAGCCGTTTTGCACATTATCGACGCAAGAAAGAGCTGGATGCTGCGTTAGGCAGTGGACTCGGCGATTAATCTCTCAATGAAGTTTTATCCCGGGTAAATATTTGCGATCTTTCATGCTTGTGCTCATTTTTTGACGAAGTGACCTGAATCGCTATAACAATTGAAAAATGGTGCGAAAGCACCGAGTAAATTAACTTGAATCAACTTTTTCCAGATCTGTATATGAAGAATTTTTCTCTTCTCCCCTTTGCCGCATTTTTGTTTGTAACTCTCTTCACTTTTGGATGCTCAACCGATTCCGATTTCAACCTCCAGGAGCCTACATACGACAGCGTTCCCGAGCCGTTTAATATCAGCGGAGTTGATGAAGAACCTGTACAGGATGGTATCACTAAATACGTAGTCGAAGAGGGGCGCGGTGAAGATCGTGTGGTGATCCGGGACGATCTGTTTATCTTTTTTACTCTTCGAAATATGGATGGTGATATCATTTACAGTTCCTACCAAAACGGAATGACTTCGCCAACTGTTGTTTCCGTTACAAGTATCTCCGCACAGCGTTCGACCAATTTCAACGCTCCCCGTGCATACACCAGCGGACTAAGAAAAGGGCTAATCGGAATGAGAGAAGGCGAAAAAAGAGTCCTGATTGTACCCCCTTCTGAAGGTCTGGCCAATATTCAATCCGGTGGGTTAACCGAACAATTCCGAAACGATACACTCCGGTACGATATCGAACTGAATGCTATTCTCTGATTTGTTTTTTCTGAGTTCGATACTCCCAGTCTTTCTGACTCACCCCCGGGCCCCTCTCTATCGCGCCAAAAAACGGCTTTTCAGAGAGGGAATAAATTCATGGATCTACAAAGGTAAGTTTCCGAAACTTGAGCCTAAAATTCTCATAGTTCTGAGGCTGGTGTTTTTCCGGTCCTGACTATCGGGACGAAATTGACTAATTTCATTTATTCAGTATAAATTCTTTTAACAAAGGGATCCGATCCCGAAAACTTTCTGACGAGGAGAGGGATGTCCTGTCGGTTTTTTTACAAATCTGATTCACATCCCCCCTTCCCTTTAGCAATGTCACTAACTTTGATAACTAGCTTCCAAACGAAACCTAATTTACTTTTGCACAATAGATCTTGTGTCGATTTCGTAGTTCTTCCGGCCTTTGATTACTGAAGGAGGTGTTTGGTTTGCGGGGAGTGCATGCGATGTTTGTAAAAACTACCGGCCAAATCTTAGATTACTATCACGAAGTGATATGGACCTTTGTTTTTACATCGCAAAACGGACCGCAAACCCCGACTGAAGGAATCACCAGCCCGGCGGGTTTTGGATACTTTTGACCGTTCAAAAGTATCAGGAGAATAATCCATATTTGCCCAATATTAGTGACATTATTCCCTTTATGGGTACCCCCCTCCCTTTTTTTCGAAGGAGGACTTTTGAGGTCATTATTTAAGAACTCAGGTTATGAGTAATCCGTGTAACTGCGTGCCATTCTGCCATTAAGCGCAGTTAGTATTTCATGTACGTTTGTTCCTGCGGCTTCCGCCCACTCCGCTGCACTCCAGGCCTCTCCGCCCATCAGCACAACCTCTTCATCTACCGCTATTTTTACATCTCCAAGATCCACCATGGTGTAATCCATGGTGATATTTCCAACTACAGGATAAAATTCACCTCTGATCTTCACCTGAAGTTTGTTGCTCAGCGACCTCAAAATACCATCCCCATACCCTACCGGGATCGTGCCGATATACCCGCTTTTTTGAGCCGTCCATTTTTGGCCATAGCTAACACTTTCTCCCGCTTCAATTGCTAAAGTTTGAACGATTCGGCTTTTCCAGGTCAAAGATGGAGTCAGCCAATCCACCTGTGTTCTCCCTGCCGTATATCCGAGCTGGGCGAGCCCGGTTCGGATCATATCAAACTGATTATTTTCATTATAATGAACCGCTGCCCCGGTGTTGCTCATATGAACGAGAGGTATCTCTTTAAAATCTTTCAGAATCTCGCGGAATATCTCTTGCTGAGTGTTCACAAAATCAGAACCGGGATCATCGGCTGTCTGGTAGTGCGAGTAGATTCCCGAACAGATCAGCCTCTGGTTGGCAACGGCCATTTTTCGCACTTTACCCGCCTGTGATGGTTTAAAACCCAGCCGGTTCATACCCGTATCAAAATGGATATGGTACTTTGTGCCGTCCATCAGCGTGGAAAAGTGGGGGAAATCGCTGAGTGTAGCTGTCAGTCCGTGTGTCTGATAGGCTGCTGCACTCCGGGGCGATGGCACTTCAAATACCAGTATCGGTTTCTTAATGCCGCCAAGCCTCAGCTCAATCGCTTCATCAACCGTTGCCACACCAAACCAGTCCACGTCAGGTTCTGCCCTTTTAGCGACTTCAATAGCGCCGTGACCATACGCATTGCATTTAACCACAGACAATATCTTTTTGATGCCTGTCCGTTTTCGTAACTGTTTTAAATTTTTTGTGATACTGTTGAGATCGATTTCGGCATACGAATTCGGGAAGTGAAGTTTCAACGTCTGGCTCCAAAAAGTTTTTTTCGTTTGTGTTTTTTTAAAATAACATTCGCTGCATTATATCCTGCAGCTCCAAACACACCGCCGCCGGGATGGCACGATGCGCTGGAAAGATAGAGGTTCTTTATAGGTGTTTCGTACTGACTGAGTTCCGGGGTGGGCCTGAACATAAACATCTGGTCGAAATTCATCTCCACGTGCATCACGTTTCCGCGCAGCAGACCATGTTTTCGTTCAATATCGAGCGGCGACTGAATATACCTGTCAATCAGTTTTCCTTTCATGTTTGGCGCGTACCTGGTGACCACATCATATATTTTATCCGCTTCACGCTCACGGATATCATCCCAGTTTTTACCACCGGCGAGCTCGTAGGGATGCCATTGCGCCCACGCAAAAAGGGTGTGATTTCCATCCGGGGCCACATCGGGATCAATTTTGGAAAATGTCATCGCCAGCACCGCGGGATCTTCAGGCGGTAATCCTTTCATGTAATCTCCAATCGCGCGCTTCATATAACCGACCGATGGTGCCAAAAGCTGCATTCCGTTATGGATGTGAGGATCACCCGGGCATGCGCTGTATTCAGGCAGTTCTTCAACCGCACACCGGATGACCATTCCAAAACCGTTACCCACCTGGATATTTTCCACTTTTTTAAAAAGAGAATCATCCAGATGTTTTCGGCCAACCAGTTTCAGCATCGTCGTTTGAACGTGAGCGTTTGATACCACCAGGTCTGCATCGTACGATTCGCCCGAAGTGGTAATTGCACCTTTAGCAATTCCATCTTCAATCCGGATTTCACTCACCGGCTGATCCGTAAATATTTTACCGCCGTGCGCTTCGATCAGGTTTTTCATCGCTTGCGTGAGCATTCCGCTGCCTCCTCGCGGATGTTTGGCGCCGCTTTGGTGAAGCATCGACTGCCACCCGGCAAAATCCCCGGTTGCGCTCTGATCTGGCAGCGGTCCCGATTGTGCTGCAAACCAAGTAAGTGCTGCGTGCATGTGCGGGCTTTCGAACGCATTTTCCACCACGCTGCCATAACTGCCCAGAATTTTCTGCAGACCGGTAATCTGCTCCCCTTTTTTAAACATCGAGCCGTCGCGGATCTGCCCCTTAACCAGCTCAGTAATAATATTTTTACCATTCGGCGGCACCATAAATGCTTTCAGCACTCCTCTGTTGATCCGCTCCCAGAATTCAATAAAATCGCGATAGTTCTGCACATCTTCCGGCGCTACTTTTGCGATGGAGTCTATTGTTCGCTCCAGGTCTTTGTGAAAATGGATCACCCCTTTTCCATCGGGAACGGGATAACTCATAATCGGGTCCATTTCGATATATTCCAGCCCGTAGTCGGTTAGCTCAAGCTCTTCGATAATTCCGGTCTGATGGATCATGATATGCACCGAAGAGCCGACATCCATCCGAAAACCGTGCGGATTTTGCTCCGAGCGAAACATCGTTTCCGTGCAGACAGCACCGCCAACGGTATCCCGCCGTTCGAGAACACCGACACGATATCCCTGTTTGGCAAGGTAACACGCCGTAATCAGTCCATTATGTCCTGAGCCAATAATTAGTGCATCAAATTTCGTCATTGTCCGTAGAGGATTTTGCAGGGTGTTTTCATTCGATTATTTCTTAAGTTCCAACACCGAAAAGATATCATCAATTCACCCCGTTTCTCAAAAATACCAAAGTAAATACTACGAATATGAAATTTCTTAAGACCTTTTTGGCATCCGTTTTGGGTACCATCATCGGTATATTTCTTCTGCTGTTGATCCTTTTTGCCACCATCGTCAGCAGTTCTTCCGATCCCGAGCCGTATGTTCGTTCTAATACCATACTGAAATTTAATCTTTCCGGTGATATTCCGGCGCGCGTTACACCCGATCCTTTTGAAGAGATTTTCAATCCTTCAGCCGGTCCAAGAGTTTCTCTGCAAACCCTGAAACGGAATCTTGAGAAAGCGGCATCACACGATAATATCGACGGTGTGTGGATCCGCACCAACCAGGTTACCGCATCCTGGGCAAACCTGGCAAGTGCTTATGACTACCTGCAAGAATACAAAGAGAGTGGCAAGTTTCTCTATTTTAGTACAGATGACATCGGGATGAACGAAAAAGCGTATTTCCTCGCATCTGTCGCTGATTCAGTATTTACACCGCCCGAAACCAATTTTGAATTCGACGGTTTCGTCACCCAAATCTCTTTTTATCGCGAAATGCTCGATAAGATCGGCATTGAACCAGAAATATTCCGCGTTGGCGAGTATAAATCAGCTGTTGAACCATTTATTCAGCGAGAAAGCTCACCGGAAAGTGAAGAGCAGATTCGTGAGATACTGAATGGCGTTTCCGGTCAGTTCGTCCGCGCAATGGAAGCTCGCACGGGTAAATCGGCCGATGAAATTCATGATATGCTCAATACACCACCAATTGACCGACTGCAGTTCGCTCTTGATAATGGGTTAGTGGACCAGTTTGCTTATGATGATGAAATTGAAGATCTCATCAAACAGCGAATCGGAGTTGAAGAAGATGACGATCTGAGGACTATCAGTTTCGGAAGATATTCCCGGGTGACGGGTTCTTCAGCGGGTCTCGACGATCCCTCCGGCAGTGATAAAATTGCTGTGATATATGCTTCCGGAGCCATCATGCCGAATCTCGGCCAATCTCCGTTCGGAAACCAGAATGTGATTACAGCATCATCCGTGCGAAGCCAATTTCAATCAGCGCTTGAGGATGATGATGTTAAAGCGATTGTGTTCCATATCAACAGCGGAGGCGGTGCAGCCACCACATCTGACCTGATCTGGAATGATGTACGCAAAGCGGCTGAGAAAAAGCCGGTTATCGCTGCCATGGGAAGTGTAGCTGCTTCAGGAGGATATTATATCGCTGCAGCAGCCGATACCATCGTTGCGGCTGAGAACACCATCACCGGATCTATTGGAATTTTCAATCTTCTGTTCAACTCGCAGGAACTATTTAATGAAAATCTCGGCATTGAGTTTGACACATTCAAGACTCACGAGTATGCCGACCTGTACGACCTCACCAGTCCATTCACCCCGAATGAGCAGCGAGTCATTCAGCAAAACATCGAAAACGGGTACGAGTCGTTTCTGAACCGAATGGCCGAATCGCGGGGAATGACGCGCGATGAGGTTCACGAAGTTGGGCAGGGACGCGTCTGGACCGGGGTTGCCGCACAGGAAATTGGTCTTGTAGATGTGGTTGGGGGAATTGACCGCGCCATTGCCATTGCCGCTGAGAAGGCAGAAATCGATGAATGGACGATCGACTCTTATCCCAAGAGTCGCGATCTTTTTGAAACACTTTTCAGTTCTGGCAATGCCAAATTCCAGGCGTGGATGATGAATCTCCTGCCCGATCCGCTGAACCGAAGTGAAACACAGGATCTGATGATGCTGATGGAGCAGCCACAAGGAACGAACTGGGCGCTTCTGCCGATTCGGTTTGATGTGAATTGATCAACAAAACCGGTATTTGAAAGTCTGGTCGATCAAACAGAAGATCGAAAATTACGATATCAATGATTGGGGAGTATCCCCGGCCGTTGATCATTGTGATTTTCGATTTTTTTGTTTTAATAAGCGGTATACAGTAAAGTGTTAAGTCAATTTTGATTTGTCGGGTTAAGGAAATAGCCTCATCCGCTGACTTCACGTCATCGGAGGAGTGGATGGGGCTACATGTTACTCTGTCAGCTTATGTGATGGATAATGTAAAGGTCGAACAATTTTAAACCGCAAAGGGCTGAGGCAGCCGCGGAGGTTGTTTATTCATTTTCTTTGCGTATTTAGCGACCTTGGCGGTATATTTTTTCAGGTAATCACAATATCATACATCATTTTCTCACAGCCTCTCAAAGGGGGTCTTTTATCCTTTGAGGTTGCACAAAAGCATTCACAGAATTCTCAGAACGAAAATACCTTAAGCAGGCTATGTATGGTTTATTGAACTCCCCTCCATATGGAGTGTATTTGCGACATAGGGAGGGGCCGGGGGTGGGTCAAAAAGACCGGTGATCAAATTCAACTCATAAACTTAAATTAATTAGTCGCTGATTAATGGGTATCCACTTTTTATCAGCCTCGGAATTGAACCACTTATGTTTAAAACAACACAACAACTCAAAACCACATGAAAATCGGCCGGTTTACCTTAGAGCAGCTCAGTGAAGGGTTTTTTGAGCTTTTTAAAGACGGTACTTTCAGTAAAATGGATCCCGCCCGGCTGAATAACGCCGCAGAAGATCCCACTCTCGGAAGATACTCCTCCGCCCTGGGAATTGATCCGCTCCTGATCTCCGATGGCACCACACATATCGTAGCAGATGCAGGTTTGGGATGGGGCCTTGATCAAAAAAGTTTGTACAATGAAACGTCCAACCTCATCACAAATTTAGAAATTTTCGGTCTTACGCCGGATGACATATCGATCGTGATTCTTACCCATCTTCACTATGACCACGCTGCGGGATGCACTCGTGTGGATTCCAGCTTCAAAACGACACCTACGTTTCCAAATGCGCGCTATGTTGTTCAGAAAAAAGAGTGGGAGTTTGCCCTGAAGGAGTTTCAATCGAAAAGTGAAATCTCCGGGGCCGACTACCGGCTTGATGAGCTGTTTCGTCTGGCTGCCGACGAACGGTTTGAGTTTATAGATGGTAACAAAACGCTGACTGACGGCATCGACCTGATCCTGACCGGAGGCCACACTCCGGGTCACCAGATCGTAAAAATTACCGACGGAATCCAAATGGCCTATTTCCTTGGAGATCTGATTCCGACTGAACATCATCTGAATCACTACGCTATGAAGACGCTCGACTTCTCCCCTCTTGAGGCAAAAAAATCGAAAACCCTGATTTTACGGGAAGCGTACCGCGAGCAGGCCCAGCTTTTTTTCTACCACTCGCTGTTCAACAAAAACGGGCTTCTCGCAAAAGACCGCAACCGGAATTACATCCTGAAAGAGGAACGCCGGTGATTTTGAAAATGTCAGTTACAGGTTAACTAATTATTCAACCCCATCCATAACGCGGTTTTGTCAAAAACGCCCGATCATAACGAGTCACTCCCCTTTATTCCGGCGCAGGAATCTGCTTTTTTTATACAGATATTCGACTGGTACTGCCGGTGGCTTTTTTGGAGACGATTTGATTCTGTTTCCATCCATAGCGATTACAAACCTGCCGATGGGGCAAAAACGATCTATTTCCTGAATCACAATTCCTGGTGGGACGGACTGATTCCTTTTCTGCTCAACCAACGCTGCTACCGGCAGAATGCGCGTGGAATGATGGAGGATAAGCAACTTCATCAATACCCGTTTTTCAGGAAACTGGGTGTATTCTCTATTAACCTGGGTTCACCCCGATCGTCGATGCAATCCCTGCGATATGCCCTCGAATCGATGGAGCGGCCAAATGCCTCACTCTATATCTACCCGCAGGGGAAAATCGTCCCGTTTGGAACTGAAAATATTGAATTCAGAAAAGGAATTGGCTGGCTGGCAAAAAAATTACCCGGTACGGACCTGGTGCCCATTGGAATTTATATACACACAAAAAAGAGCGATCGCCCCCGCCTGGAAATAAAGGCCGGTAGTGCCGTGAACGTCGATCGAAATCTGCCCTCAGAACAGATCAACGCGGTGCTGGAAAGTAAACTCTCTCATCTTTTAAAAGAACTGTATCAAGATTGAAAACGGCAGGCCTGTGCAAGATTTAATTTTAATGAATTAATTCCTATCTCATCAATTAATAAGACATTATACTTCGAAATTCACTGCCTCTCTTCTGTTTACAAACATTTCGCACCCTCTTCAGGCTTTAGAAAGCACGTAATTTGCCGATAAAGCTGAAACCCCCTCTTGTATTGCGTTATGGGTTGTATGTAGTTGTGATTTCATTCCCAGCTTCTGTTATTGGTAAACGGCAAAAGGAGTTGAGTGAAGAAAAACAAACCATGGAAAATTCTGACATTTTAAGCAGATATTAATAAACCTGGCGTCTTTCTGAATGATAACAAAGTTCTGCAGACAGACTTACTGCTGCTAAACCACTGAATGGATCAAATTATAAAATGAGTACGGGCATGGAGCAAAAACAACGTATTCTTTTGGTAGATGACAACGAGTCTATTCATGAGGATATTAAGGCAATTCTAAACATCAACCAAAAGGATGCCGATCAGGAAATGTCGGAAATCGAAAACACTCTTTTTGGATCTTCCTCTGCCGGAAAAGCGGAGCCTGTTGCCAATATCTCCTATCAGATTGATCACGCCTACCAGGGAGAAGAGGCGATCGAAATGGTGGATCGGGCCCAAATAGAGGGGAACCCCTATTCGCTGGTGTTTATGGATGTGCGCATGCCGCCCGGCATGGATGGAATTGAGGCAATTCAGGAGATCTGGAAAGAGCATCCGTATACTGAAATGGTCATTTGTACCGCTTACTCGGACTATACGTGGGATCAGATTGTAAAAAATCTCGGCACGACCGATAAGCTGCTCTTTATGAAAAAACCGTTTGATGCCACCGCACTCAAACAGACGGCTTTAACGCTGACCACAAAATGGAACTTACGCCAGGAAGCGATTGCCTATACCGAAAAGCTCGAAAAGGAAGTTACCGAACGCACCAAAGACCTTCGAAAACTTGTGAAAGAGTATAAGCAGATGAAGGATAAAGCGGAAGAAGCCACAGCAACAAAAAGTGCTTTCCTTGCTACAATGAGCCATGAAATTCGTACGCCAATGAATGGTGTAATGGGAATGAACGATCTGCTGCTGGAAACCGCACTTGACACACAGCAGCGTGAACTTTCTGAACTGGTGAAAAAAAGTGCCGACTCCCTCCTTCGCGTAGTAAATGATATTCTGGACTTTTCAAAAATGGAAGCAGGCAAAATGGAGCTTGAATCTGTTCCATTTAACATCAGTGAAGTGATTCACGATGTAATCCAAACCCTGAATTTTTATTCACGAGCCAAAGGAATTTTAATTTCGCAACACGTAGACGATTCCGTTCCCGATACACTGATTGGAGATCCAACACGAATTCGTCAGCTTCTGCTGAATTATGGCAGCAATGCCGTAAAGTTTACGGAAAAAGGTGAAGTACTTATTAAGGCCGAAAATCTCGCTGCAGATAACGGTATGCATTCCATTCGTTTTTCAGTTAATGATTCCGGAATTGGAATCTCCCCGGAAAAACTCTCCGGAATTTTCACTCCATTCAAACAGGCAGACTCCTCAACTACCCGGAAATATGGCGGAACCGGACTTGGGTTGGCAATCTGTCGTCAGCTTGCTGATTTAATGAAAGGAGAAGTGGGTGCCGAAAGTCAGCCGGGTATTGGATCCAAATTCTGGTTCACCGTTTCACTCGATGAGTTCGATCCTGATAAATACGGTGAGGCTGATGGTAAAGACATCACATCCGGTGAGATCGATCCTGCCTTGAAAAAACTTAAAATCCTGGTTGTTGAGGATGATAAGGTGAACCAAATTGTCGCAAAAAAAATCCTTGAAAACGAAGGGTTTACTGTAGATATCGTGGAAACGGGCATAGCAGCCGTGAAGGCAACCGAGCTGAACGACTACTCTTTTGTTCTGATGGATATCCACATGCCCGAAATGGATGGTTATGAAGCTACTTCACTCATTCGGGAGATGGAGCAGCAAACCGGCAAACATTTGCCAATCATTGCGTTAACCGCATCTGCTATGGAAGAGGATAAAGAGCAAAGCCTGAAATCAGGCGCCGATGCACATCTTGTAAAACCGATTGACAAGCAAAATCTGCTGTCGGTCCTGCAGCAACATAGTAACATAAAACCTGTGAACTAATTCACTGCTCAACTGGAGAGTCCCTGAAAAATATCGATGCCTATTTCCATGCTCTTTTACAAACTCCATATCGTCTGCAGGCATCTTCATCAAAAAGCATTCCGGCTGATCACTCCCCTCTTTGCACTTCTTCTGCTAATTCTGCTCAATTTTGAAAATTCTGCCGCCGAACCGCCGGAACTGAAATTTCAGAGAATTTACGACGGACTGATGAGCGGACGCATCACCGCCATTCACCAGGATCACACCCGCTATATGTGGGTGGGGACCAACAGCGGATTGCATCGGTATAACGGAATCGAATTTGAAGTGTACCTGTCTGGAAGCGACTCAACAACCCTCATCAGCGAATATATTGGCTACATTTTTGAAGATCAGCAGAATCGACTTTGGATTGGCACCGCCGGCGGCATCAACTTATATGACCGGAATACCGATCGGTTTATCCGGTTCCCATTTGAACAGCACGATAGCTACAATCCGGAAACCACAAGCGGCGTTCGAAAAATTCTGGAAGACCAAAACGGAGTGATCTGGGTTGCCGGAGGATCTGAAAACCTGTATCGATTGGATAACGTCAATCAACAGCTGACAGCCTATGCACCCGGATACAACTACGGTATCCATTCCATGTACGCGAATGAGGACAACTCCCTCTGGATTGCAACACGAAGAAATGGGTTGATCCGCCTCAATACAGAGAATGGTTCCGTAGTTGAAGAGCACCGCCATGATCCCAATAACCCGGCTTCGCTGCCATCCAACAATATCGAAACCATTATCAAAGACAGAAACGGAACTCTTTGGATAGGCACACTCGGCAGAGGATTGGCAAGAATGGAGACGGACGGCAGCGATACAGTCTTTCACCGATACCATCACGTTCCGGGAGACAGGCATTCGCTTCTGAACAATTTTGTTCTCACCCTGCACCTCGATCGCGATCAGAATTTGTGGATTGGCAATGAAAATGGCGGCCTCCATTTTTATGATCCATCAGCAGACCGGTTCTATCAATATCAAAACGATCCGAACAGCCAGTATAGCCTGACCGATAACTCCATCTGGGTGATGTATCACGATATGAACGGCCGCTACTGGATCGGAACGGGCCAGACCGGGCTGAACATTGCAGACAGATTCAATCACAAGTTTTCGCACTATCGTGAACCGATGATCCGCGGAGGTTTAAAAAGTTACGTGATGCGTGATGTTCTTGAGGGCAGCCGGGGCGAAATCTGGTTTGCAACCGATGGCGGTGGAATCAGCCATTTTGACCGGGAGACTGAAACATTTACCAGTTACCTGCATGATCCCGACGATCCTGCATCAATCGGTTCAGACGCTGCGCTTCATCTCAACTTTGATAAGGCAGGACGTTTGTGGATCGGAACGTTTCGCGGCGGGCTGAATATCCTCACCGACCGAGAAAACGGAATATTCACTTCATTTCAGGAATTCTTTCACATTGATGATGAACAATTTCCATCAGATAATATATTCGCAACCCACTTTGATCATGAACACGATACAATCTGGATAGGCTCCTATGGCGAGGGACTCTACCGGCTTGATCCGAATACGGGACAATTCGACCGGTTTCATTCGGAAAGTGGTTCGGCAGCCATTGCAAACTACATCGTTAACATTTTTGAAGACAGCCGCAATAACATCTGGATTGCCACACTGGAAGGACTGTTTCGAATTGCATCAGAGGATAAAGACCAGGTCCGGTTCGAAAAATTTACTCATGATCGTGCTAACCCGGAGTCTTTACCTCGAAATGTGGTTCATCATGTAATGGAAGACAGCCAACAGAATATCTGGGTTGCCACTTCTGACGGACTGGCTCGATTTGATGCGGAAACAAATACATTTATCACTTACACTACTGATGACGGGCTTGTAAGCAACAACATCAAATCGATCAATCTCGATCTGTACGGAAATTTATGGATTGCTACTAATCGCGGGATATCCCGGTTTGATACTGAAACCCAAACCTTTAAAAATTTTACCCGAACAGACGGTCTTCAAGGTGATGAATTCTCGCAATACTCAACAACCAGCCTGCAAAATGGTGAACTGGTATTTGGCGGGATGAACGGATTTACCATTTTTCACCCCGATGATGTGGTCGACAACCCTTTTGCGCCGCCTGTTTATATCACCGATTTTAAGCTTCTGAACCGATCTGTGGCTATTGGCGGCGACTCACCCCTTCAAAAACACATCTCTGTCACGGACACCCTCAACCTGTCGTACGATCAGAACATTTTCACATTTGAGTTTATCGGGCTGAATTACACGCAAACCGTGAACAACCGGTACGCCTACATGCTGGAGGGATTTGAAGACGATTGGAATTACGTAGGCACCCAGCGAAATGCCACATACACCAATATGAATCCCGGCAACTATACGTTTCGGGTTAAAGCTGCCAATCACGACGGCGTGTGGAACGAGATGGGAGCTTCCCTCGTACTCAATATTGCCCCACCCTTCTGGCAAACCAACTGGTTTTACCTGTTGATGGGTTTCCTTGGAGTCAGTTTTTTTGGTTTCATTTATCGCTACAAAGTAATGCAGGTACAGCAGCAAAATCGTCTGCTTGAAAGAGAAGTGGCTGAGAGAACCGAAGATCTGAAAGAGACTCTCAGAAAGCTGAAAGAATCGCAAAAAGCGGTGGTGGATAAAGCTCATAAAGCGGGGATGGCCGAAATTGCAGCCGGCGTGCTTCATAATGTGGGAAATGTACTCACCAGCGTAAATACCTCTGCCCTTTTGATCAAAGAGAAAGCAGACCGATCTAAACTGACCGGCCTGGTAAATGCGAACCAGATTTTGCGTGAAAACATTGACCGGCTTGATGAATTTATAGCCAATGATCCGAGAAGCAAGCCGCTGATGGAGTACTACCTGAAGCTCGAAGAACCTTTACTGCAGGAACATCGTGATTTGGTTTACCAGGCGGAACGGCTTTCGGAAAAGATCAAAATAATCAATGAGGTGATAGCGGCACAGCAGAACTATGCCGGGGCGAGTATGTTTGAAGATCATATCTCACTGACGGATGTTATCGAAAATGCGCTCTCGCTACAGGCAGGGTCCATTGAAAGGCACGGGCTGAATGTAGTGCAGGATTTCAAGACCCGGTCCTCCGTTAAAGCCCAGCGGGCAAAACTGATCCATGTGCTGGTGAATCTCTTCAAAAATGCGAAAGAGGCGATGGAAGAAAACCATCCGGAAAACCGAACCATTCAAATTAAAACCTGGCAGGATGATCAACATATCTACCTGACGGTTACCGATAACGGTTCCGGTATTAAACCTGCGCATCTTCAAAAAGTATTTTCTCACTCCTTTACGACTAAAAAAGATGGTCACGGTTTTGGCCTTCACAGCAGTGCAAACTATATGCAGGAGATGGGCGGCAGCATCGAAGCAGTGAGCGAGGGGTTGGGCAAAGGATCCGTTTTTAAACTCACATTCCCGATTTCAGATTCACCAACAAAATCTAATGAGGAACTAAACGAAATTGACCCTGCCTCACACAACGGTAAACCATCAACGTAACAGAGGAGCCCGGGATGATTCAATTACAAATCAATGCAGTTCGAAAAGGGCAATGGACCTCGGGGCTATGGTCTGATAAACATTCTGTTAAATCAAACATCGGGGCTAAAGAGTCATGAATCAAATCCGGAAATATCTTTTTCTGATTCTACTTCCGGTGTGCTTCTCTGCTGCAGCTACACATGCACAAGTGCCCTCTGAAGCGATCCGTTTTGACCACCTGACCGATGCCGACGGCCTGTCACAGCGCACCGTTGAAGCGATCATACAAGACAGCCACGGCTATCTCTGGTTCGGAACGTATGATGGTGTGAATCGCTACAACGGGCACGAAATCACCGTCTATAAATTTGATCCGAACCTGCCAAACAGCATCAGTTTCAATGAAATTTCGGCCATTATTGAAGATAAAGAACAAAACTTATGGATCGCTACGGATGGCGGCGGACTGAACCGGTATGTGCGGGAACTCGATCATTTTGTTCACTACAGTGCTGATCCTTCCAAACCGGACAGCCTGAGACTCAGTGACAATGCCATTTACGCACTCGCGGAAGATGCCGACGGAGGAATATGGATCGGTACTGAATACGGCCTGAACTATATGGATCCTGAAACCGAAACTTTTACACATTATTATGCAGATAGTGATGACCCAAATCGGTTTAGCGAAAACAGTGTTCGAGCACTTCTAACTGAAGATGACGGTACGTTGTGGGTTGGAACGCTTAACGGCTTTCACAGGCTGAATCGTCAAACCGGTGAATTTCGCAGTTTTTATTCCACATCTGGTGAGGGAAGTATCTCAGATAACACCATTCAGGTGATCTACCGGGATCGGCGGGGTACGTTATGGATCGGCACACAAAATGGAGGGCTGAATTATTATGATGAAGATGAGGACCGGTTTTATGCGTACCAGCATGACCGGAGTGACCCCAACAGCATCAGCGATAACTCTATAACCAATATCCTGGAAGACAGCAGGGGGATTCTGTGGATTGGAACTGAAAATGCCGGCCTAAATGTCTTCGATCGTGAAAATAACCGGTTTATCCATTACAAAAATGAACCGGGAGATCCATCCAACCTGAATAACAACGCGATTTATTCCATCTACGAAAGCAGAGATCAGATTCTGTGGATCGGAACGTATAATGGCGGATTGAATATCACGGACCGGAAATTTGCCATGTTTGAGCATTACAGCCACGATCCCTATCAGCCAACATCTCTCAATACCCATTCCGTTTTCTCCTTTTTTGAAGATAGTGCCGGGAATTTCTGGGTGGGAACAGATGGCGGCGGGCTGAACCGATTTGATCGAAAAACCCGAACCTTTACAGCATACCGGCACGATCCTTACGATTTGAACAGTCTTCCAAACGATGTCGTGTTCGACATCGAAGAGGATCAGCATGGCAATCTATGGATTGGTACATATCGTGGCGGACTCAGTAAATTTGATACCAAAACGGAAAGCTTCACCCATTTTCGCCATAATCCGGATAACCCGGACGGGCTGAATAACGAGAATATTTTCGCACTCTATTTCGACCCGGAAAATCCAAATCATCTGTGGATTGGAACCAATGGCGGCGGTATCAATCTTTTTGATATCGAAAATGATCAGTTTTATCATTTCACCCAGCATGAAGAAAATCCGCAGGCATCCAGCAGTAACTACATCCGGGAGTTTTATGATGACAGCCGGGAAAATTTCTGGGTTGGTGCTTACGGCAATAATTTAATCCGGTTCAGCAAATCGGATCATACATTCCATAATTACGAACTTTCCGGGCTGAGTTTCCTGAGCAATGCTATTCAGTCAATATACGAAGATTCGGAAAACAGGCTCTGGCTCGGCAGCCGAAGTGGCGGTTTGATTCTTTTCGACCGGGAGAGCGAAGAGTTCACCTCATTCACCACTCGTGAGGGCCTGCCCAGCAACATTATTTATGGTATTCTTGAAGATGAAAGCCGGAATCTCTGGTTAAGCACCAATAACGGAATTGCAAAATTTAATCCCGAAACGGGGTCATCCGTAAATTACGGCGTGGAACACAATCTCCAGAGCCGCGAGTTTAACCAGCGGGCATTTTATAAAGACAGCAGCGGTTACATGTATTTTGGAGGAGTGAACGGATTTAACCGCTTTCACCCCGACAGCGTCCGCCACGACGAGCACGTTTCTCCGGTTGTGCTCACCGATTTTCTGATTTTTAATGAACCGGTACCCATCGGCAGGGATAACTCTCCCCTGACGAAACACATCAGCCTGACAGACTCTATTGAACTGTCGTATGATCAATCCGTTTTCACTATAGAGTATGTAACGCTCAATTTTGATGCCGGAAAAGGGGAACAATTTGCCTACATGCTCGAAGGGTTTGACAGCGACTGGAACCGTGTGGGAGATAAACGTTCAGCCACCTACACCAACCTGAATCCCGGGGAGTATACCTTCCGGGTACGAGCGGCCAACAGCAGCGGGATGTGGGGTGATGAAGTTTCGCTCGGAATTGTAATCACGCCACCCTTCTGGCGCACAGCCTGGTTCTACATGTTGATGATCCTGCTGATCGGCAGTACGGGAACATACGGTTTCAGGTGGAAAGTCCGATCCATTTCGGAGCAAAACCGGCGCCTTGAGGATGAAGTTGCCCGTCAGACTCATGATTTAAAAAATACACTTGGAGAGCTGCGCGATACCCAGGCGGAACTGGTTGAAAAAGCCCACAAAGCGGGAATGGCCGATATTGCCACCAATGTACTGCACAATATCGGTAACATTTTGAACAGTGTAACCACCTCTACATCCCTTATTTCAGATATCCTGGATAAATCATCCGTGGAAAAACTTCATAATGCAAACATGCTGCTCGCGGCAAACCAGGAGAATATTGAAGAGTTTATTGTGAATGATCCCAAAGGGAAAAAACTGCTGGAATACTACCTCAAACTCGATAAACCGATCACGAAAGAATTTGAACAGCTCAGCAAGCAGAACAGCCGTTTGAAGGAAAAAATCCAGCTCATTTCGGATGTTGTTGCCGCTCAGCAAAACTACTCACGTGCAAAACGCCTGGCTGAACCGCACTCACCACGGCAGCTTATTGAAGATTCCATTGCATTGATGGACAACAATTTCCAGCGATCTGATTTAATCTTTGAGCGGGATTATCAGCCGACAGACCCGATACGGATCGATAAGAGCAAGATGATTCACGTAATCATCAACCTTCTCAAAAATGCCGGAGAATCGATTCGTGAAGCAGATCCGGACCGAAAAGTCATCACAATTCAGCTGAGGCAGGATGAAGATTCCATTCGTATGGTCATATCAGATACCGGTGGTGGAATCAGTCACGATAATCTTCTGAAGATCTTCAATCACGGGTTCAGTACAAAATCCACCGGTCACGGATATGGGCTTCACAGCTGTGCTAACTATATGAAAGAGATGGGCGGAAGCATACATGCAGAAAGCTCCGGTAATGGTAAAGGCGCATCGTTTATACTCACTTTTCCAAGAACCGTATCGGCTGAGAGCGAGTGAACTGATTTTTCTCCGCTACCTAAAGAAAGCCGATCTGGCGAGGAACTTATTTTTAATCTCAGTCAAGCTTTTGGAAGACAGCACACTGCACACAGCAGGTTTAGTGCGGTTAGCTATCTGCTAAAGGGATCTGCAAAGTAAAAACAGAACCCTCTCCCGGTGTGCTGCTAACCGTCAAGTCACCCCCCATCATACGGGCAAGTTTTTTGCTGATGGGAAGCCCCAGTCCAAATCCTCCTTTATTTGAATCGGATAGATTTTGTTTCATCTGAATAAACGGCTGGAAAATCTGGTCAATTTTTCCGGAAGGAATACCGATCCCTGTATCCTTTATGCAAACCTTTACAAATTTGGGGGTCTTTTCGGTAAACAATTCAATCTTTCCGCCGTGATCAGTGAACTTAATTGCGTTTTTCAAAAGATTCATAATAACTTGTTGAAGCCGGTCTGCGTCTGCCCATACTCTCAAATCCGTTTTATCACCCCGGGTTAATTTCAACCCTTTGCTTTCGGCATCATGCATAACCATCATATAGGATTTAACAAGTATCTCCTCGAGTAACACAATTTCTTTATTTATCGTGAAATGACCCGTTTCAAGTTTAGCAAAGTTCAGGATATCATCTGCCAGTCTTGCCAGGTTTTTGCTCGCATTTTTGATCAGGCCCAAATATTTATATTGATCACTGTTTCCTTTGCCATTAATCTCATCCGATAGCAAATCTACTGTTAACAAAATTACACTGAGTGGCGTACGTAGCTCGTGTGACATCATCGAGAGGAACTCCTCCCTTTCATCGCTGGTTTTTTCAGCTTTCTTTTTATCGTATAAAATTCTGTCTTCAAATTCAGATCGGCGCTGCATCCAAACTACAATACAGCGATTATTAAACCCGGAATTTTCAGTAGTTCTCTCCGCGTTAATCAAAACCGGGATTTGTTCTTTCTCTTTTGACAGCAGAGTAAGAAAGATCTCATCAACCCGGTTTTCCATCTTTAGCATTGGGAAAAGGTGTGTTTGATAGAATACTCCTGATCCCGGAGTGAAAATAGATTCAATATGTTGATTTATGAGTTCATCCTGCGAATAACCCACCATTTCACAAAACCTGTTATTTACCCGGCCCAGTATTCCCTCGTCGTTAAATTCAAGGTACCCGCACGGTAAGTTATCCAGAATGATGTCCATTATATTTTTAAAATCTGGTTAAGATAGTTCTCGATGGCTTCAATCGTTACATCCGGGTGACTCAAATGCGGGCAATGGCCATTTGCCGGAATGATTTCAAACGTACTCTTCCCGATCTTTGAGTGCACATATTCACCTACGTTTACCGACGCGATTGAATCCTCCTCACACTGAATAATCAATACCGGTGTATCTATTTTTGGCAGATCATCACGGTTGTCAGCAAGAAATGTGGCTTTGGCAAAATCATGTGCTATAACGGGATCGGTAGAGCAGAAACTATTTTCCAGTTCCCGGGTCAGCTCAGGACGCTCTTCATTCTTCATGATTTCAGGAGCAAAAAAATTCGCCCATCCGATATAATTTTTTTCCATCAGCTCCAGTAACTCCGTAATTGTACTTTTCTCATACCCGCCATGGTATTCAGGTGGATCATTCAGGTAGAACGGAGAAGGGCCAATCATAATCAGGCTTTTAAAACGTTGAGGCTGCCTTATGGAAGCCAATGCTCCGATCATTGAGCTTACCGAGTGCCCGACAAAAATAACATCATCCAATTCCAATGCATGAATAATATCCAAAACGTCCCGGGTATATCCATTCAGGGTTTTATATCTCTCAGACGTATACGCACTGATATCGGAATTCCCGGACCCCACATAATCAAATAGAATAATTTTAAACTGTTTCTCAAATGCAGGTGTAATGAATCTCCACATATTTTGATCACAGCCAAAACCGTGTGCAAACATAAGAGGGATATCACCATCCCCGAAAACCTTGACATTATTACGCTGAATTATGTTCTGTCTCATAAATAATCATGAAATATTTTGGCTGCAATGGAGTAACCAACTGCCCCTTCAGAACAGTCTGCTCAATAATTATATCAAGGTTTTGATCTATGATAACGTTATAAACCACATTTCCAAATAATACACCCCGGGAAGTGCCTGCTATGTAATTTAAAAAGCAGATATAGTTGACTGTACATTGTGTTTGTTTCCAGGTCAGCAGGTCTTTTTATACAAAGCAAGGGATTACATTGATTAGTGCTTCCCTCAATAACAAATGTACCGGTTCAAGCATCACCGGGTATGTATCTCGCACTGGAACCTTTAATTTGTTCTTTTCTAAAGGAAACGGTAAACGTGGTTCCTTCTGAACTGTCTGCTTTTATATCTCCATAAAGTTGTTTTACTAAATGGCTAATCAGTTTTAAGCCCAGGGTTGCAGGGTTTTCGAAGTTCACTCCCGGATCCAGGCCTACTCCGTTATCCTGTACGGATAAATGGACAAATCCGTCTTTCTCCCGGAGTGTAACCTTTATTTTACCATCCCGTTCATCCGGAAAAGCATGTTTCAGGGCATTGATCAAAAGTTCGTTTACCAATAATGCACATGGTATGGCCTGGTTAATGTTCAGGCTCAGGGAGTCTGTATCCAATTCAAGTTTTAAAGATTCAGCTTCTGCCGTAAACGTCTTAAAAATGGTAGAACTTAACTCTTCCAGATACTTTCCAAAGTGTATGTCGGTGAAATCGCTGTGTGAATATAAAGATTCATGTATCAGGGCCATCGACTTAATGCGCATCTGGTTTGCCGACAGTATATATTGAAGTTGTTTATCTTCTGTATTATAAATTTCAAGTTGAAACAGACCGCTTACAATGGCCAGGTTATTTTTAACGCGGTGATGAATTTCCTGAAGAAGTACTTCTTTTTCGTTCAGGGAAGTATGTAATTTTTCCTCTTTACTTTTGATTTCTTCCAGTGCTTTTTTCTCTTCTGTGATATCAATTCCAATTCCTATTACATAATTATCATCATGCAGCTGGAATTTAAAACTGACTAATAGGTGCGGAATAACTTCACCCTCTTTGGAAAATATCTTTAATTCTCTCCTTGCGTATCCTTCTGATTGAACTTGCTGAAGTGACTCTTGAGCAACCCGATGATCTTCTTTTGCTATAAGTTCCATATACAGCTTGTTTTTCAACTCTACAGAAGTGTATTTTGAAATTTCTTCCAAATTGCTATTCCATTTTCTCATTCTGCCTTCGCTATCTATGAGAAAGAATATTCCGGGCAGGTGATCAAGAATACCTTCTGTAAATTTCACTTGTTTAAGTAAACGCTGCTCTGTTCGCTTACGGCGGGTTATATTTCTTGCGGTGACGAAATATTGCCCCCTTATTTTTGAAACCGAAATTTGCAGCCACAATTGCTGTCCATTTTTGGTAGCAAATTCAACTTCCTCTGAAGATTTTTCCTCCGTGGAGTTTTCAATCCATTTTTCAAATTCTTTTTTGAATTCTCTATCCATCAGATATTCGGTTAAGGCTGTTTCCCGCATTTCTTCAGGATTATAACCGAGCAGTTTTCTGACCTCTCCTTTAATCTCTGTAATCTCAAAATTTTTAGAGTCAAGAATCATCATGACATCTGTAGAATTGCGCAGAAAGGTGGCAGATTTCCTGAGCTTTTTATGTTCCTTTATTAATTGCTCACGTTTGAGTCTGAGCTCTAACTGAGACTCTACCGCTGCTCCCAGTACTTTGAGTCCCTCTAATTGGTTCTCATTCACTTTCTGGGGTTTATTGTCAAGTACGCAAATTGTGCCGATGTTATATCCATGACTGCTTTGTAGTACCACTCCTGCATAAAACTGGTATTTTTTTGAACTGACGTAACTGTAATTTTTAAATCGGTCGTCTTTTGTTAAATCGTTAACTACCAGGTACTTTTCCTCTTGTATGGTAAAAGTACAGACACTCTCATTTCTTGGCAGTACTCTTAATTCCCAGTTTACACAAGATTTCGTCCATTGACGGTCGTGATCCAGAAAATTGATCAGAGCACAGTCAGCATCGAACAGATAAGCGGCCACCTTTGTGATATCATCAAACTCTTCTTCGTCTGGGGTATCCAGAATATCGTATTGCAGCAGCTCTCTTACTCGTTCTTTTTCATGATTCGGATCACTATTATATTTGTCAGATCTCATCATTTACCTCTTGTTTATAGTACCCCATAATTTAAATAAAATTAACAGTCTACAGGAGGGCATCAATTACGATTATTGCTGTAAACCATTGGCAATTAATGATGTAAAAACCGAATAGTTCATATTATAATACTCAAAACACTATATATTTCCGAATATTACGGTTATAGGGGTCAGAATGTGCCGGTTCCTGGTTTGTTACCTTCCATGCAGGATTTTTCGAATCCGGGTGACGTTCGTTGTAAGCCTAAGTAATTACTCCATCGCTCAGCTTTCCCGGATCGACATCCCTGGTAATGTTAGGCTCCGGATATTTGAGTATTCTGGTATTCAATAGAATACTGCCGGGGATCTTGATATGGGTTCAGATTTTCCGCTTTCAATTTATAATTCAATGACAGCAACTTTCACCTTCATATTTCGAAGAAATCTGCTAAACCTGTGGAGGTGCAGCTTCACACACTACGGATCGATTTATCCCCATTCCGTTCCTGAACCTACCTTTTTCTTGCCAATATTATTTTTCTAAGGAATTTTAGTTTCTGTAATACTTTCTGAGGTAATTGAAAAAAATTACTGAGAATTGAAAAGAACTTTGAAGAAGTAATTCGTAAACCCTTATATTCAGAATCTTGATTTTACTTTGAGCAATTTGGGTGTTCACATACGCTATGAAATGAACATTTTATGAGTAAATCGTTTGGAAAACTACCTCATAACCGGGGTAATTAATTACGATTTACAGCCTAATTACTTGAAAGTAATCAATATAGACATTCAGCCTCGGTGGCGGAATTGGTAGACGCGTTGGACTTAAAATCCAATTGGTATTTAAATGCCAGTGCCGGTTCGAGCCCGGCCCGAGGTACTCTAAACCCTTGCAAGTCAATAGATTATGATTTGCAGGGGTTTTTTGTTTCAACTCTGTTTAGAAACTCCATTCTCTCTGGTTACAATGTGGTTACAAGGGAATTAATTTTAACCCCCCTATTTTTTACACTTTATACCGGGTGTTTTGAGAGCATTTAAATATTTGATGAGCTTTGCATTTAATTTTCTTTCCAACCAAGTTCTTTTAATCTACTCTTTATAAAATTTTCGGTTAATAACTCTCCTGTTTCATCATCCCTGACTTCAGCTATTTTGAAATGCTCGTCCGTAATATTTGAAGTCTTGATTTCATAGAGTGCATCTAACAGTGAGCTTTTCTCTGATTTTTCATTCCCTTTAAACTTATGCTTATCTGCTTTTTGTAAATAGTCTGTAACAGGAAGTACAAGCTTCGTGCTATGAAGTTGGTTCATCAAGGAGTCATAATTAGTAAATACATCTCTGCATTCCGGGTATCTTGACGCCTGCTCCAAAACTTCAATTGCTTTCTCACAATTTTTTATTTTAGAACTTGTCGTTTTGACTGATTCAATTTTCCTTGCATAATTATTTGTCGCACTGGCCATTCTTTGAAGTAAATCAATGTTCTTGGCTTTTTCTTTCTTTTTTATACTAAAGAAAGTAGAAATTAAAATTATCAATACAACTACGATAAGTATTATTAAGAACCCCCAAAAAACTCCCATAAACCTCCATTATTTATAGTTACAATTGCTTATTCATCAATTAATCAATGTTTATTTTAACTGCAAGTGATATTAAATGAAGTTGTGTTTTAAAATACCCGTACCAATGCGGCTGTTTTAAAAACTCTATCCAGAGTTGATCTTCTTCATCCGGTGGCAGCCCTTCAGATATGTATGTTTCAATTCGTTGCTGCATCTCGATTTGCTGATCTATCTTATCACTCATGATTACCCTCCTTTTATTGGTGTTCTCTCTTGTATGATCTCAAAAAGGTTAACCCCTTACAGTTTTTTTAGTTATGAAAGCAACTAAACTGCACGATAATTACGTCTAATTTGATAAAACTTGATTAATCAAATAAAACGGCTTTCAAATTTCGATTTTAAGAGCCTGAAAATATTTTGCAATGGTTATAAACATTCCATATTTAATTGGTTATCAGAATATTAAGTTATGTTAGGTTTCCAGATGATACTTTACCCCTTTTAGTAGTGCCGAAATTCACTTAACATACAGGTTGGAATCAATCCCTCTTCAACGTTGTAAAAACCAGTCTTTTTTTAGTCGTCCGATTTGTCCAATTCTGTAAACAACGCCTAAATGATTAAAGTGATTTTAGCCGTTAGATTTTCTGAACTGTATCGCAGTATGCTATCAATAATAATCATAAAGCTTTCCTTTAACCTAATAGAAATCAGATCTATTAGGCAAGCATACAGGTAAGCTTACTAATTACATGCTGGTCAATATTCTGCAGAGCAAATTAAAGGACATACGAACACTTTATTTCCAAAACTTCAGCCATTTTTAATTCAGCTGGGTAAATCCAAAATGGACTTGGCCGGGTAGATAGATGCATTCGTTTTAGGTAGTGCAGATGAAAATTAGCATAAATTTGCCTTATATTATATTTCAATACAAGACGAACCCATATTGAGAACATGCTGGTTTAATAGCTTGAATCAACAGCTATTTTATTAATGTCTATCATAACATTCCACTTTACAGCTCGTCGGAAATCTCCTTTTTCACAATCTCCCACAACCTGATTATTCTCATTGACGTCATACGCACGGCAAGAACCATCCTCTAATGTTGGAAGCTCAATTGCTCCATGAACGGGATCATAAAGAAAGCCATCCCTGTTCACACTTTGCCCTAAATTATTGAGTGAATAATGTGAACTCATTTCCCCATGATCGTTTATACTTCGGATTGGGTCTGTACCCAAATCTGTCATGCCATTCACCTCATCCCACAAAAAGTAACGCCTGCCAGAGGAGGAGTGGGTTGAGTTAGCGCTCCAGCCTACCACCTGAGCCAAATTATTAATATCAGTGGCACGGCTTTGTGAGTAACCAGGTAATGTACCAAGGTCAGTCATTCCAGTATCTTTATGCCAGATAAATGCACGTTGCTGACCTGAAGCATTTTCTGCATATCCAACAACCTGACCTTGATCATTGATAGCTAATGCATCACTTCGATGAATAGCCCCTCCCAATAAACCCCCAAATTCAATAAGTGACCCAGAATCATAGGAGTATGGGTATTCAGCATAAACAGCAGTATATCCATTAAACCCTGCAACTTGGCTATGGTTATTAATATCAGAAACTGGCTGCTGACTTAATGGCTCTTCAACCATCATACCTCCAACGTTTAGTAAACCCTCATCACGTGTCCACTTAAAACTTGTATCCTCATAATAATAACGACCAAGATTGGTTTTACTACAATCAAGACTCAAGCATACCCTTAAATCTTGGTTCCCTACAACTTCTCCGTGATCATTAACTGCCCTCGCAAAAGTATCATCAACAAAATGACCGCCTCTAGGATCGTCAGAATCGGCTGCAGTTTCTCCAAATATATCTATCTCAATGATTTCAATATTAATTTCAGGATCATCCGGTAACTCACCATCTATTTTTTGATATAATCCCCCGGCATGTGCTGCTAAAAAGATGTTTCCAGGGCAATTGTAATCTCCTAGATCAACTGGAAAAGTGTGGGAATCTGTAGGTTTACCATCGTAGCTATAAGCAAATCTTCCCGGTGCTACATTACCTGTGTTTCCAACCCATGGGAACTCTTCAAGCGAACAACCAACCCATAGGTGGAGATCATTCAACAGGTAATTGTTATACGGACTGTAGGTAACTTCCATATCGCTACCAGACTTTGAAATATCCAGTGTGCCAATGGTGGTGCCAATATCTTCTGCAGGCATCGTACCGTCATCGTCTCCGCCACCTGCAATCAGTTCTGTTACAGCAAGAGAAAAACCGCTGTCGAGTTCAAATATCCAGCCCCACTGCCCTTTCCCTTGTCCTCTGATTCCAAGCTGCTCCCGTAGATGGGGATCTCTAAAACTGTGCTGCCCGTACGCCCATACCGACTCTGATACCTCAATAATAATTGTTTGCGTATCGGTAGACGTTTCTGCAACGACTGCATAGGTGGAGGCTGTGTTATACTCGAAGGATTCATAATTGTCAATTACATGCTGTACAATTTGCTTGGTCTTTCCTGTATCGAAATTTAACCGCCCGTTGTCAACCATTCTCGGGGGTAGCTGATCAGCGGTGATACTGTTCAAGTTAAATTCCGGAAAATCCATAAGTGTCCATATTGCTGCCTGAATTTCACGATAGGTAAGTTTACTGTCGTCCATCATCAGAGATTCCCTGATATTTAACAGGTAGTTTAGCGGTTTCCACTGCTGGTCTCCATAGGAAGAAAATAGCCTTAAACCTGAGTGTGTAGTGTTATTGGAATCAATAGGTTTATTCCACAAAATACACCAACCACTGCCCGGCCCTTGAGCAATATATTTATTGGGATTAATGTTCGCGATATTAAACTCGAAATAGCTTTCAGTTCCCGGGTTTACAATAACTGTTGAATTTTCTCCTCCCTCAATCAGTTGAAGCTCCGGAATAACGTCCAAAGACTCCTGTAAACCCAGACTTTGTTTTGTATCACATGATGAAAACGCAACGATAAGACTCACCAAAATAAATGGTAAAATCAAATTGTATTTATAGTTCGTCAGCCATACTCTCTGCGTAGAATTGGTCATATTCAGCATACTATCCCCGTTTTATTTGATAGGACTGCCCGTAATACCCCTAATGTTCCAGGCTGAATTACCCCTGCTTCAACCCTCCAGTATTATCTCTTGTAACCCTACCGTTTTGATTAATTTTAAACATCTCTTTCAGTACATTTGCTCTCATTAATCTAAAATGATTCGTAGTAGATTCAAGTTAAAAGGCTCTAATGTTCTATTGGTTTAATTACTATGCAGTGATAAATTTTAAAAAATATATTGCGAGCTTATTAATGCTTCAGTGTGAAAGTCGAACTTGATAAAACTTGATTAATCAATTAAAACGGCTTTCAAATTTCGATTTTAAGAGCTTATATCACTTCACACAATGCTATTGTATTACTGAATTTTAGCTATTCAGGCCGGGATTGGCTTAAAAAAATCCTTTAGTAGATTGATATAATCCTGTTCACTTTTAATCTGTTCAGGTTTAATACAATCATCTATTAAACGTGCATACCGAATATGCTCCCTACGTTCAGCATCATTTTTAAACCCGTCTGCATTTTCTAATTGTTGTATTCTTTTTTTAATTGATTTCATAACACTTTCGGCTCTAAATGGAATATCCGCCTGGTAAATCCAGACTCTGAAGTTTCCTCAGATTGTAGTACCCTGTTGTATTTATCCTGGTTCTGTACATGATCTTTACAACTCACAATCACAATATCCAGTTTTTTGATCCTGACGGAATCGTGCTTCTGCTCCAATTTCAATAGTCTACTTTCGAGTGTTTTCATGTTGATTTCTATCAGGGTTATAAAGGTTATCCAGTTCCGCTTTTCCTTCAGGTGTTTTCTCCCATGCGTAATATTGACCTAAGCCATTCATAACTTCCTTGCTAGGCCTTACGGCTTCCAGTTTGGATATTCTCTTTTCAAGTTGCTTCATTTTCTGCCCTGTTAATTAGTTCAATTAATCGTTTCAATTCCCCATCTGATAGCAGGGAATAATCTTCGTTTTCTCCTGTCTTTTTTATCAGTTCTTCAACTTCAATTAGTTCTTCATCTGAAAACTTTGAAAAATCAACTTCTGGATCTGTTGACTGTATCTCTTCCAAATGTTGAACCCTCTTCTCAATCTGTTTCATGATACTTTTCTCATTTGATTGTTTTCAAGTGCTTCGATCCGTTCCACAATCTCCCCGGTTTCTACTAATCTACGATAGCTATTTATTAGCGTGCTTATAGCGTTTGCAGATCGGATCTTTTCGTTGTTATCTGCATTGTCATCTAAAAGAATGCGTTCCATCTCCTGCAAGGCGTGAGAGCCTATTAAAAGTACCTGCTTAACCGTGTATGCTTTGCGCTTTCTGCTACGTCTATCTGCCATTACAAATTCATCTAAGTTACTGTAAAGTATGTTTTTAGTTTATGTATAGGGGGTGCCAAATAAATGACACTCCCCTAACATCTAACCATGACGTAACGCCTTTTCATACGCTTTTCTGCCATGTTCTTTAATGTAGCTGAGCTTCTTATCTGTTGTCCATGTGGCTGGATTCCCTTCAGGTTCTGCCTGAGCTTCATCGTTTTTAACTATATCAGCCCATTCCATCCCGGTGGCTCTTTCCAGTGCTTTTACATCACTTTCAGAATAATAGCCATCATCATTTTTAAGAGCTTCTAAATCTATTTTTAAATTCATTGCTGTAATTGTTTTGAGTTAATGGTGTTCATGGCAAGCATACCGGCTGGCCGTTGTTTCGATATCAAAATTTCAGAGTGTTGTTTTATACCCTTCGTGCCAATAGTAACGCCTTCACGTTCTGCACTTTTTGCCATTTCGTTAATACCCTGAATAGCTTTATCTGCCTGATGAAGTGCATCGGTAAGACTATCAAACAAAGGCTCTGATTGATTTTTGTAGTGCTGTGAAGCTTGTTTTTTGAATGCTGCATCAATCCCGGCAAACTTATCCTTTAGTAGTGAGACAGCTTTCTTTTGAACTTCAATATCGGTTTTAACCTGTTCGAGTTTGTCTTTAATGTTGCGGTTCTTTTTTTCGGCTTTCTTCACAGAATCGGCAGAACCTTCACCAATAGATTTCCTGGCCCGTTCATCGGTCAACGTCTCATACGATACCTGAAAGGAGTCCATCAGATGAACCTTTCCCGATTCGAGCTCATCCAGCTTTGTCTCTGCATCTATAAGCTGTTGACGTGCAGCACAATGTTGTTTCTTAGTTTCTTCGTAATTCATGATTTTTTGTTTGTGTTTAGTTTAAATGAAAATCCCAATCGGCAGGGTATCCACGCTCGTCAAATATTTCCCCGGTATAGGGGTTCATTCCATAAGGTGCAGATACTTTGCTCTTAGTATCGCCCTGTAATACTCTATCTTTTTGATAAGCATGGTTAGTATCGAGTGTTACGCCAAAGTCTTTGCAGATACCAAAGAATGATGCGATAGTGATACCCTGCCCGTTACTGTTGAGGCAATTATCAAACTGTTCATCACATTCAGCTGTATCATATTCAGAATGCCATTGGCTTAGTTGATGAAAGTATATTCTGCCTGATTCGCCAAACTCTTCAGCAAGGGCAAAACCTATTTTCAGCCATTTTTCATAACCCTCAGTAATATCAATTCTGTTGGCCTGAATCTTACTAATCAACTGCTCAACTTTCGTGCGGTTATCTCTGCCATTTGATGACGCTGGTATCTTATCAATCAGATAGTGAAACACATCAGCGTTGTGATTGAAATAGGGGTCGGGGTCGTAACTTCTGAATCTGAATGATGCTACGTTTGACGGTGCAGGGTCAATACTCACACCTGCATTGCGAAACGCTTGCTGAATCGCTCTGAAATGGCTCTTATGACGTTCGGGGTGCTTAACAGGGATCAACCCCCACAACCCATTCCCTGACGTGCTATAACTCAAATAAGCTACAAAAGGGTTATGCTGAATCTTATATTTCAGTTCATCCATGTTGACAGGGTTATCTTTGCTATCAACATCAAACTGAATCAGTCCGGAATGTTTTATCAACCCCGATTCACTTCTTTTATTGAACGCACCTGAAGGGGTTATTCCTGGTAACTGTTTTTTGCTACTCTTGTAGTCATCACCTGATAAGGTTCGTAACTCTCGAATGACTGATTGATTACTTTCATCACAGATCCATTCAATCAGATTTACATGTACAGGGTTACTGCTATCCTGTACATTCTCAAACTTCGATACGTCTACATTTAAACAACTCACGGTGCAAACTGTTTGAATGGTTCTAACTCTTGAGCCTTATCCGTATCTATATCCCTATCCGTATCTCTATCTATATCCTTATCCTTATAGGTCTCAAAGGGTTCTTTTAGAGGTCTAATAGAGGTCTTTTTTTCTTCGTTTAAATAGCTTTCAGGCAAGGTTTCAGGATAGTTCACAGAAAACCATGAAAGCAGGTTCTGTTCTTTAATTAATTGCAGATAACTTTTGTGTGCAGGATTATTCGGGTGCAAAGGTTTCTTCTGGCAGTACTGAAACTTCACAAAATCAGTTATCAGCCATTCACCTGAAGGCATTACGTGAATAAGTTCATCAGCTTCATTTATTGCCTGTAAGAAGTCATCTAAAAATTGTTGGGGATTTCCTTCAATATCCAGATTAAAGGCTATCAACTTTGGATTAGGTGTCCATACTCCAATATTATCGCACCTGTCATTTATGAAGTACCAACACAACTTTTGATGCGGTGTTAATTCCATAAAGACAGGGTCATCCCAAATATTCGTTTCTGTGAAACGCTTTTTACTCTGCACGCTGAACCCCCTCAAACAATTCTCTTTGTAATTCAGGCGGGAATAAATCCGGGTCTGTCGATAAAAATTCAGCTTTGTGCCTTGTTTTCGGATCTTTGCCAGTCTTGATTACAACAATCTGTTTCCGGCGCTTTAGATCCCGAACGTAGTAACAAACATTGCCACGTAATATTCCACACTCATCAGCAACCTGAAGGCGGGTTTTAGGGGTCTCCTGAAAAGCTTTAAAAACTTTTTTTAGTTGGGTTTTATACGTTTTGTCATCCATAGCGATTTTCAATTTTGAAGTGTAGAATTGGTCTGAAAACCGTATTATGAAGTAGCGATTTTCAGAAAGGGTTACCGTTGCAGCGGTGCCCTTTTTTTATGCCAATTCCATATTTGAAGATTCTCGTTGGCTCTCGATCCATTCGTTTATCTCTGATTCAACGAATCCAGTAGCTTGTTTTGAAATGCGAATTTTGTCTGGAAAATCCGGCTCCTTCATACGTCTGTATAAAGTCGGAATACTAATTCCCAGCTTAAGGGCTACTGTCTTGGGACGAATTATTTTATTCATTTTTAACAGGGTTTATTCATGTTCAACTCTGTTAAAAGCTACTCATAGATTTTATCTATGTCAAGTGATAGAGAAAATCTATCAGGTATTTTTCATCTTATTTAAAGGACGCGCTTTTGTAAAGTTAAATTTGAGGTAAGCTCTGTAAGGTGTCCGGCCCAAAGGTTAAGAGCGTTTGTTTTCTGCTCTGTAAAATCGGAATTTATGTAGCGTGAAGTGATTGCATTGCTGGCAGATAGACCCTTATGATTAAGCACCTTGCCAACGGTTATAAATTCAACTCCTAAATCGTCAATCATTTTAGTTGCTACGATATGCCGCAAGTCATGCAGCCTGAAATCGTTTAGCATGGTTTCATCTCTTATACGTTCCATTGCATTCATGAAGTGCGATAAATGGCCTGTCTTATCCCTCTGTGAAGCGAAAACATACTCACTGTCATCATTTATTGACTTCATTTTTTTGAGCAGGTTTAAAGCCATATTTGGTAACGGCACCTTGTGAGGAGTTTTATTTTTAGTGTCGGCCTGGGGAATGATCCACATTCGATTATTGATATCACTCCATTTCATTTTTGACGTTTCACCTAACCGTTGGCCTGTAATTAGCAGCATCTTCAAAAGGCTCTGCATCGGCTCCCACTCCTCACTAATAGCATTCCAAATAGCTTTAATGTCATCGTCTGTATATCGTACGTCTCTGGACTTTTCATCGGTAAGTTTATCCATACCTTTGATCGGGTTCTCTGTGATATGTCCATCGTCTAATGCTTCATTAAATACCTTCGATAGAATGGCCTGCAAGCGGTTGGCGTTGGTCGGGTGATCTTTGGCCTCTGTCTTTAAAAAGGATCGAACATCGGGGCGCTTAATATCCCTCAAAGACTTATCAGAAATTCGATCATCGAGAACCTTGTTAAGTCTGGACTTGTACGTTTTTTGTGTAGATGCTTTCAGTTTCCTTTCCAGATAATCATTTTTAAACTCCTCTATGTACTCTCCTAATGTAATCGGGTTCTCTCGCTTATTCTTCTTCTTCTCTGTAATCGGATCCAATCCATCGGAAAGCATTTCTTTCCATTCTCCGGCTTTTTTCCGGGCCTCTCCTAATGAAACATCTCCAAACTTGCCGATTGTACGCTGCGTAGATCGTCCATCGTACCAATACCGGAAAGCGAAAGACTTGTGTCCGGTAGGTGTTACCCGTAGGATCATTCCCGATTGAACATTGTCGTAAATTTCGATTCTCTTTTCAGGAACCGGATAATCTTTAACGAAAGTGTGAGTAAGTGTTTTCTTTTCAGCCATAACAATAATCTGGTTTCGGTTACAATGTGGTTACAAGGCAATTTTGAGTACCTTTGATAACCGTTGATTATAATTTAAGCTGAAAACCCCTGAATTTCAATAGTTTAGCGTATTAGTAGAAAAGAGTTGATTGCAGTAGAATATTGTAGATTTTGGACTTAAAATCCAATTGGTATTTAAATGCCAGTGCCGGTTCGAGCCCGGCCCGAGGTACTCAAACAGACAAATAAGCCCCTGACTTTATTGAGTTTAGGGGCTTTTTGTTTTCAATGGGTAAAGGTATAGGTAAAGGTTTTTCCCTGCTTTTTAATAGATAGGGAGTGAGAATATTGATTTCCACCGGTTCAATTCTTGAGAGTGAAACCTGTCTCACCATCTCCTTTTTAAAACTGTTCATCAGTTTGAATAACTTGGTAAATAAACAGATCTAACTCGTATGTCAGGACATGCTGATTACAAGATTTATTTTTTACTAATTAATTTCTTTTCCATTAAACCACCCTGCCCTGAAAGTACAGAGTTTTGTTGCGAATAAGTTCGGTGATATTATTATCGAAGACATCAACCTTTTTGATGCCTAATTGTAAGATTCTACTGACCGGATCAAATTCCATGCTGAGCATCTAAATGGGTAGTCCAGCATGGGGAGACCTGGCAGGCTTTCAAGCTCATCGCAGTGATTGGTTCCCTAAATTAGTCCGCTGCTAAACAGGTTTTCCCGGTCTGGAGAGTACATAGAAATCCGCTTCTGGTGATCGTAAATGGCTGGAGTGAAGAAACGCGGACATCACCTTGCTTATTAGGATAAATCTGATATTTTAAAAAAACAGATCTCTGTTCGGTTATTTGTGGCGACATTATCGCGGTAAGCATATCTAAATATAACAAATGAACATTCAGGAGAAAGGTGAATATATAATTCAGAGGAATAGAATCCTGTTTTTTATCCTGATCAGTTTTGCATGGTCTTGGTTGTACTGGGGGGTTATTGTACTGCCCTTTGGTTTTGAGGATCAGTTCCTTGCTCAAATTCCATTTGCGTGGGGACCTCTCATTGCTGCACTTGTAATAACCAAAAAATCTAATGGAAATCTTAGTGGCTGGGTCCGGGGACTTGCAAAGTGGCGATTGAAAATACGATGGTATCTTATTGCCCTGCTTATCCCGTTTATTGATGTGTTTATAATCCTCGGTGCACATGGCTTATTTGGCGTGCCTTTTACCTTATCCGACCGCCCTATATCTGAATATCCGGAGCGATTTATCACCACTCTGCTTATCGCCGGATCACTCGAAGAGTTTGGATGGCGCGGCTTTGCTCAGAGTGAGTTGCAAAAAAAATGGACTGCTTTGTGGAGCGCAATTTGTATCGGACTTCTCTGGGCTATCTGGCACTTTCCAGTCGTTTATTTTGGATCTGCAAGCTATCAGCCTTCCGATTTCTTTGGGATGCTGATCATTCTCCCACTTTGGTCGATCATTATGGCCTGGTTATTTAATTCCTCAAAAGGAGCACTGATTATACCGATGCTATTTCACGCTTCCACAAATACTCCGAATCCAGTCAGGATTGCGGATGCTGCCTCCGAAACTGCCAGCATGACGATTGAGTTGATAATTCTTGGATTCTGGATTCTATTACCGGTATGTATCATCATGTATTATGGATCACAACACCTTGCTGACTCCAAACAGGATTGATGAAAGTGGACATCATACAGCGTATTCCACACTCCCTGTACTTCTACCCCGTTCCTTTGCTCCCAGCTCCATGAAATGGATACCCTGCCCCCACTCCGATCTATGACAAGTTGAATGATTTCCTGAGAACGACAAGGGGCAGCCAAATTTGTTATGCAAATTAAATATCCACCAAAAAAGGTAACTTCAATTTATCAATACAACTCCATATCGATAATCGGCTTTGCTCTTTTGGGCAGGTTATTTGCGGATAAATGCAAACTCTTCACCGTTCTGATGCAGGATAAATTGATCGTAGGAGCCGTTTTCCGGTTTCAGGAACTCAATCACAGCACCAGCCTCAAGCAGACTGAAACGGTGCTTGCCAGTAGCTGTAAGTGGAAAAGCAGGCTGGTGATCGGTCCGGGCGGTTAGCCGTCCATCTTCCACCCCTATCGAAATTTCTAAGGATAAATCTTCGGACTCATAGTCCCCGGTAAGTCGCTGCAGATGGCCCTCGGTTAGATCCACCGTTTGTAATTCCGGAAGCTCCGGCTGTTCACCTCTCCAGGCTGTAAGCATTGTATTCCGAATCTGGCTGTCTGAAAACCGTAGGCCGTTCGCTGTGATGCTCAACGATATTTCCTCTTTCGGAAGATAGGTCAGGTTTGATCGAAATGAATCAATACCGCCGGTATGACCGTATCCATAAAGCTCATCTTCCTCGAAGGAAAATTCGATCAAGCCCAGACCATAGCCATCCCTGAATTCGGTCATTCGGTCCAGATTGTGCTGTCCGACTAACTTTCCGGTAAACAGAGCCCGAGCAAATTTAGTCAGGTCAGAAGGTGTGGAGATTATAGCTCCTGCCGCATGGATCCCGCTCACGTGGGTTTCCGTTGACGGATTCCAGTGCTGTTCTACTTCGGAGTATATATAGGAGCGAGCTTCGCCATTGCGTACCGAGATGACACCACCGTAATTAGTCCGGTTGAGCTCCAGAGGTTCGATGACTCGCTCCCGAAGCACCTCCGCATATGATTTTCCGGTTATTTGTTCAATAATATAACCAAGCAAAAGAAAATTTGTGTTGCTGTATTGGGCACGTTCTCCGGGTTCGAAGACCGGCGAACTTCCAATTATTCGTTCAAGTATCTCGCTACGGGAACGGGGCTCAGTCATCCATTCGGTGAATCCTTCAGCACTGGTAAAGTTGAAGAGTCCGCTGCGATGACGCAGCATATGCTCCAAAGTGATCTTTTCTGCGTTGGGCAGTTCACTAAAATAGTCAGCCAGCCGGTCTTCCAGTGAAAGATGTTCTTCATCTGTAAGCTGAAGTACAATGACTGCGGTGAACATTTTGGTAATCGATCCGACTCTGAACTGTGTTTCCGGGCCGATATCTATCTCTTCATGGTAACCGGCCTGTCCGGCCTGATATTCATATATTACTTCATCAGAGTGCCGCATGGCTACACTGCCCATGAATCGATCGTTTTCATACAGATGCTCCAGCCACTCAGTAAGCGCCTCGTGCTGAAAGTCACCACAGTTTCTGCTTTCCCAGGCCACCATGCCCACCATCAGAAATGAGGCAATTATCCATAAACCAACTTTTTTCCTGTAATTCATACGTCGAATGGATATAAGGTCTATTTACCTTTTTTTGAAAATTCTTGGTTGGTTTCAAAAGTCCTCTGAATTGATAATCTAAAAGGTGAGTTTTAGAGGGGTGTATATCTAAGTTGTTAATACTTATCTGTGTGTATTATTGATCAGTTATAATAATCATTTTAAAAAAAGAGGCCCGAGGGCATTTTTTTATCTATTCTATGAATCAATTTTCAAAAATACGAAACATGAAAACAGACAAATCTCTGCTAAGTATTAAAATTCTTAGCAGAGATTAACACTCTTTAGCATTTTATTAGACAAACTGATTGGCCAATAATCGACTCCTGCAATCAAAGAAGCCTATTCATCTAATTTTTAGCATCTTAGCAGTAAAAAAGAAAAAACGTCAAAATCAGATCAATAGAAAATTCTGTTTCCATAGAAATCAATTAATTCCGATAGATTTTTTAAACTTCTGTTTTATTTGGTCGGACTAACTAACAACCTTTTTCTCTATATGCAACATTGGGAAATACTCATGACCATATGTTTACTTGATGTTTACTTGAAATTTTTTTCTATACCAACTCTACTTGAACGAAGCTACAAAGATTTCAGATCTTTAGAGGGTGAAACGACACATTTATGCTAATCGAAAAACTAAAACCACTATTTATTCAACCTGAAATAATCATCTATGAACAGTTAATTTAACGTGTGTATAACTTCATATATCCCTCCTCCATCCAGTGCTATAAAAATCCTATCTTTGTCACCCTCAGTAATGAGTTGCATGTCGAGAATGCCGCCATACGGTTCATTTTCGAAAATTTCTTCTTCCCAGGTTTCGCCCTTGTCCATGCTGTAAAATAGCTTGAGAGACTGAGGGTCATCAACAGCTTTGAGCCAACCTCCGGCAAAAAGAATATCCGGGTTGAGGTTGCTAAAAGCGATTCCAAAGAAAAAACGAAAATTGTGATGTTTATCAATAGAGGTTTGCCAGCTTGCTCCATTATCATTGGTTTTCATCAGTGCCCCTTCATAGCCCGCAAAGATAGTTTGAGAACTTTGTTTGTCAAAAACAATTTCCTTTACCGTGGTGGGATTAGGTACCAAATCTGTCCATCGATCGGTTTCTTCCTCGTCAACAAGGCGTACTAGATATCCATCTTCAATAGGTCCCTGGCCACCAGCCCAAAGTTCATTTTCTCTCTGCGGATTTATTGCAATGGCTGAGGTTGGTCCTGCTATAGCGCCCCATTCACCCCAAATAAGATCCCAGGAATTTCCCATATCCCCAGATTTGGCAATGGTATAATTACTTGTAGCGTAAATGGTATCTTTATGAGATGGGTGCCTGAGAAATTCAGATAATATTTCCCCATCTTCGTTGCCACCAAAATTCGACTCCAGCTCCTGCCACGATGCTCCCCGGTTATCCGATTTGTGAATTTCATACTCGTGTTCTGTGTCTCTGTTGGCAACTGAAGCAAAAAGGATTTGATCAGAATAGATCAGAAAGGCTTCTATGTTGTTATCTTGCAAGCCAACAGGCTCAAAACTACTTGTTGATTGTATGTTTTTTCGATATAGGCCATCATTTGTAGCGGCATAAAGAAGATTTCCATCTATTTCGATTTTGTTTACTGTGAGGCCATCCAGGCCTAACTTGTTCCATTCAAAAGAGGGCTGTTTAGGTTCAGTGGCGTCAGTACCACAGGAAATAAGAATTGATGTGAAAGAAAGTAGAGCAAGTAAAATAAACCTGTTTATCATACTTCTGTTGAACACTTTAATAATTGAATGTTCCGCTTTATGTGGCTTATTTTCAACGGAAGCCACCATATTGAATTGCGCTGACCGCTTAATACGATGACTCTGTGCAGCCACATCTAATCGTTCAAGTAAGAATTACGCAAATAACCTGTTCGTGTTACTAAAACTTATCCCTGATTTCGTAAACCGGATATCCATAAAGCATCCAGTCCGGATATCCCTGTTTCAGGCGTTTTACTTTTTATCCTTCCCTATTTAAGCGAAATCTCCTATCCCCAATATAGTCAGGAGATGCCGGATCGGGGTCCGGCATGACGAATTTGATGATGAATGTTCTTCTTTCCCCGCTCTTTATGGACACCTCAGTTTAATTTTGTGAACATAAAAGAAAAAGAAATAGTCCTCTTCATAGTGAACGCGCTGTTGATTTGTTTGTCATCACCTTAAGGCAAACATTTGATGAAATTATTCATCTTCTTATCCTTCATATATAACAAAGTAAACTCGACAGACAGATTATTCAATCAAATAATCAAACGTATCAACCATTTCGTATTTGGGATCACGGCTCATAAAGTCTCTGAAAAAGGCGGTGTGGCTTGCTCCCATCAGGATAAACACCCTGTCATCTTCATCCAGGTTAACCCGGTGTAGGTTTGAATACATTCTGAGGTTTCGCTGGTAGTATTTGGCAGCCTCATCAGCCCCTTCAAAACCGCCTTCATTAGCTGTATAGGTGAGCCTGTCAGCATTGACGGTAATAAGAAAATCCAGGTACCTGTCATGGTTTGTCAGTTTTAGTTTTTCAAGAAGATTTAGATTATCCCGGTCTACATCTACCGAAGGAAAAAACTGCAGCAAGTTGTCGGAATAGGCATCATACCGTTCGGGGTCGATATCATTTGTCATGATAAATTGGCCAATCATGTAATTGTATCTCATTTTGTGATCGATGCCATAGATACGTTCTGTTCCGCTAAGTCTTCCCAGTTCAAATGCCAGGAGTTCTATTTCTGACGGATTCTCAAAAAACATGTCGGGGTTATCTTTGTAGCGGAAGAATGCTTCACGGAGCTTTTCATTCTGCTCAGGCGGTGTTTCTACCAGAATCACGGTCGGTTCAAAAGCAGATAGTTTTTCTGCGATTTCATGAACCTTTTTTTGATTTTCCCGATCATGCTCATCAAATTCCGTGGTGTTTGCATCCGTGGTAAATCCCATATGAAATGTTCCAAAATTCAGGACCTGAACCTTTTCTTGTAATGGATTGATTTGATGCTGATAATTTGATATAGCTTCAATACTATTATCAATGTCATGAACTAAGGTAAGCACTCCAATGATCGTGAAAAGTATTTTCAAATAAGTCATTTTCTGTGAGTTTAAATGGCTGGATAATTCGGTTTAAAAAAATTATGAGGTCTAAAGGAATTGACTCCAGGCTGAAGACAATTTATCCGAAAGACTAAATTACACCGAGTACCCTTGTTGTCGTTATCTCATTACAATGCATTAGTTTTGCCACTAATTACCATATTTTAATCGTTTTTAGAATTTGTGAGTGTATCTTTTATGATGAAGGAAGATGATTATTAATCATGGCATACAGCTCATCTCCGTTAAATCCTTCTACCCGTTCAAGAATTTCTCCTTCCGGTGAAACTAAAATTTTGTGTGGGCTTCCGGATACTCCGAAGGCGTTAAATGTGTCTCTCATTTTTTCTCTGTCACTGCCAAAGACAATGTGCTTCCACGGCATCGGGGAATCTTCCCTAAACTCCCTGACTTTTTCTTCACTCTGATCGTAGGAGAGTGCTATGATCTGGAAGTTTCTGTCCTGCAGTTCGGTATAGGTTTCATACAGGTGGGGCATTTCATTTACACAAATTCCACAGGAAGTGCCCCAAAAGTAAAACAGAGTGTACGTTCCGGCAATAGATTCATTGGTGAATGTGGTGTTGCCGTCCATCTCTTCAAATCCAAAGTCCGGAAGATCGCCTGTTGTCTCGCTTAAGGTTTCGTTGTCCAGATCGTCAATGCCACAAGAAGGGGGGCCTGATAGTGCCATAAACCCGATAAAAACGAGCGTGATTGTGGTCCAGATTATGGATACGACAATAAATGTTTTTTTGATCAGCGTTATTGTTTTCTTCATTGTTTTCTCTTTTGATTCATAAACTATTTCGGTGAACCCGGAAGCATTAAGTATGCTTTTGGGGTTCTGGGTGTGTCCTACGAAAGCAGTACATTGATGTTTCGACGACTTCTTTGAATGCAGATGATTATGTGGGGTGTGGCCACTGAGTATCTGTTTATTCAAATACTGACGATTGTTCATCAGATGGATTTTGTAGATGTCGGGGAGATTTCCATTGATGGTAGCAAGGTCATTTTGCCAATGCCAACAAACACAAGGCAATGAGATAGAAGCGGGCTTGGAAGCTGGAAGATCAATGGAGTGTGGAGGGGGGTGAGTTGATGGATATGGACGGGAGTTTTGGAGTCGAAAATCAATCGTTGAACCGGTCATGGCATCATCAAACGCGCAAGGGGATTCCATCAATTTCTGCCCAGAGGCCATGAGAAGGTCAATGGAGAGTGAAACTGGCACTATACGACCGAAATAGCCAAACTGGTAGAATGCGCCTGCATTCACGAGCGGATGCACACTTTGACGATTGAATCGCATCAGAGGTAAGTCTGACGACTATTTAAATCTAGTTAGACAGAAATTGTTGGGTAGTCCGACAGACTCCTGGGATCGGTGAATCTGAAAATGCTATCCGGAAATAGAAAAAGCTATTGACCTGGTACCCTATGCCCAAAACACTTATCAGGGAACATGGTTTGCATTAGACCTGGCTGAAATATATACATTAGCAGGTAAACACGGCAAGGCAATAGATCAACTTGAGTTTTTACTCTCAGTGCCCGGTTTTGTATCAAAAAACGATTTACAAATATCGCCAACATGGGATCCACTTCGGGAGTACCCGGAATTCCGGGAAATGGTGGAAAACAGAACTGAATAATTAAACTGGATTTTAATTTAAAGGCTTCCCTCCTAATATGACTAACTAAACTATATTTCAACCACTAAACAAACTATCCATTTTTGCATCAAGACCATCAGTATCAAACTTTTTCAGGTACCGCTCAGTCACTTTGATAGTTTTATGCCCTAAGGCTTTTGATCTATCGTAAATACTCCAGTCTTGCGTCTTTACAAGATCAGTAAAAGAATGTCTGGCCATGTGAAATGATACTTTTGTTTGGCCCGAGTCACTCATACAGACAAATAAGCCTCTGAATTTATTTAGTTTAGGATCTTTTTGTTTTCAGTGGGTAAAGATTTTTCTGCTATTTATTCTCTTAAACATTTATTTTGATGAATATATTATTATCATCAGCTTCAATGAATTTTGAGCCATGAGAGTGTATTTAAAATTTCATTTAGACTGTGCCCCTCTAATTTTTTGGTATGCTACTCTACACTAATGTTGAACCGTTCATTTAAGTCACACATATAATGTCTACTGATGAAAACTAATAGCTTTCAAGATCAATTTGTATTGAAAGTGCACAGCTCATTACAGGTCGTTTCTTATTTAATTTCCAGAGTTAATAAATGTGCAGGAATCCATTTTCAGCTTTCACTTATTTTTCTGAAAAATAATGCCCTTACTCAAGCGGATCCGGCCCTTGAATTAAACAAAAATACCTTAGACAAATTGCTAATTGAGTCGATTCAGGGACTAAAATCTCTTTTCATGAATATTTAATTCACCTTGACGGCTGCAACCATGATATGAATGCCATGGATTTTAGCCGGGTCATCAATGCCATCATGAAGAGTTCGGATTTGATTACAAAGAAGGCGGTAAGATCCTGGTCCAGATGAGCGACCATTCGGTAAAGGCGACCCAAATGTTCCTGAAAATTGCAGCGGCTTTGCAATCTGGCAGCATAACTATTGCCCATAGCAGCATCGTCCAGACCTTCTGTAAACGCAGGCAAACGGTACTGAAAAAGAAAATGGACTACGAGTCCCAGCGCGGGGACTTTAGCCGGTAGCCATACAGAAACAGGTAGTACATTACCTGTCCCTGTTTGCAGCAAAATTTTCATACGCATACATAAACAAACAACGATTATGAGCTATTATCCAAAAAATAAGATAACATCGGCGACCTAAGCGATTTATAATCAAAAAGCAGCCTCACCGGCAACCAAGAGTTTTACGCGTACATGACTGCTATTTTTGTGGTTGGGATAGGGATTGGTGTGTTTGGCTTTTAAACAGATCTATTTGGACACCATTTACAATGCCAAAAAGAACTGACATAATGGATGTTTCGAGATCTTTATTCTCTGCGTTATTTTTTTCAGCCGTAACCCGATAATGCGGTGAAGCAGCACTTCGTCTCCAAAGCAAAAAGCAATGTGAGAAGAAATGACAAGGTGATCATCAAAAAGTGAACCTGTTAGTCAAACGAACTAAAAAGAACGCATCATCTATTTCCTACTATATTCTCCAGTCAGCCTCATCCAGTATATAAACCAGGTGAAAATATCTTTGCTGATCTGTTTCAACACCGTAGTGCAGATGCTTTGTAATCATAAAATTCTCACCTGCGACAAAACTCGATCTACCAAATGAACAGAATACAATTCAGACGGCACCAAACTCCACATCAACTCTTCTTCAATTTAGGCAAGGTCTATAATCTCACCCGATTTAGTTTCAATTTTCATCCGATTTCAATCAAGGAAGAATGATTTCAGAAATTACTGGAAGATGATCAGAAGGAAAACGTCCATCATAACGATCATCGAGAATACGATGATTCAGAACCCGGACTCCCTCACTAACGAAAATATAATCAATTCTGGATTCCGGGAGCCTGAGCTCTTCCCAGTTATTGGACGATGCCGTTGGACCTTCATGACCGGTTTCCGACGCATATCTGGCATCATTGAACCTGGAATTTTCTCTAAAAATCCCGTAAGCACTTGAACTTTCCGAAAAATTCAAATCTCCAGTTATTATGACGGGAGTATTTTCTTCAATCTTAGATGCCCGCTCCAGTATAATTTTGGTACTTTCAACCCGGGCCATATCTCCTCTGTGATCAAAATGTGTATTGAACACATAGAAGATCTTATCATTCAGAAGATCATTAAATTTGACCCATGTAACGATTCTTGTTATTGCCGAATCCCATGAAATACTACCTGGCATCTCAGTTTCTTCCGAGAGCCAAAATGTATTAGTTGCAATCAATTCAAATCGGTTTTTTTTATAGAAAATGGGAGAAAATTCACCGGCATCTTTACCATCATCACGACCAACACCCACCCAGTCATAATTCGGCAACATTTCTTGCAATTCATCTAGTTGATGTCGCAAAGCCTCTTGGACACCTATTATATCCGATTCATATTTAGGCCCCATCATTTCAGCTACATGATCACTTCGATGCGGCCAAGCATTTTTCCCATCATCTGGATTATCAAATCGGATATTATAAGACATCACAGATATAGACTCATTGAAAATCAATCCACAACTTAACCAATCTTCATCCTTAAGTTCAGTTGATCCGCCAATCAGTAATAATAAGAGGGTTAAATTTAAAATTTTCATTAATCTTTCCAGCCAGAATTTTGTTTTAGGTTAGGATATTCTTTGAATATGCATTTGTTATATTTTCTATTGAAATTTGTGACTTTCTCTAACTCTTCTGAGTATTTGGCAACCAGATTTATTCATCACTTGCGTGGTTTATATACAGCAAAATGTATTCACCAGATACGGAGTTTTACTACTATCGTCTCATCAAATCATTCAGCGGATTGCCAATATTTCCGCTCGGGAACGGTGAATTAAGAAACACCGAGACCGTTGAGGCGATATCCGAAACATAAACTTTCTCATTGGATTGGCCGTGAGTAATCCCATTTCCTAAAAATATCAGAGGGATGTGGGTGTCATAAACCCAGCCGGATCCATGCCCGGTCCCGCCGGTTCCCGACCCATGGGTTTGCGGCTGTAACCAGACAATTACATCACCCGATCTTTTCTGGTGGAAAGCATGCATTGCACGTGCCCGCATTCCTGTGGTATATTCCTGGTTCTGGAGTGCATCTGCCGTAATTGCCCCTCCCACGACATCCAGTGACAAAACAAATCTCTGAACCTCTTTTTGGATAGCCACATGATCCATTCCGTTTTGATCAATATAATCGTGATCTAGAAAGAGATTCTGGTTGCTGTAAGCTAAAAGAAAATCCTCGCCATAGGTCTGTTCCAGGTATTCACGAACTGCCTGCTGCACTTGTCCACCTGCTGAAACTCCAAATTCCGAATGTCCTGTCGGAATACCCAGATCGCTCATATACTCAGGTATATATGCCCCTCCGTGATCGGCTGTCAGGAATACTAATACATTATCCATCCCGAATTCACTGTCCAGATAGTCGAAAAAATCTGCCATGTAACGATCAAGACGCAAATAATAGTCCTGTACCTGTTTGGAGCCCGGCCCGAAGCGGTGGCCAATCGCATCGGCTGCTGAAAGGGCAATCATCAGCATGTCTGTTACATCGCCCCGGCCAAGCTCTTCCCCTTCCATAGTGGCAACGGCAAGCTCAAACAATAACTCGTCAGCAAAAGGCGTGGCATTGAGTAGACCGGGCCCCTGATCATGTTCTTCAACGAGATAAGCCAGGTCAACGGGAAATGTCGGGGTATCCATTCCTGAAAACGTTCCTTCATAGGGATTATCGTCCGGCCGACTTTCAACATAACCTTCAACCGGAAGTAGGGTTTCCCAGGTACGGGTAAGATATTCCTGTGGAAGATTTCTGTCATTGAAATCCTGCAGCCAGCCGGGCAGTTCGTCCATGTAATAGGTAGATGTAATAAAATTTCCTGTTGCCCCTTCATACCAATAAGCATCACCAGTATGCCCGGCAGGTAAAATGGCTCCCCTGTCCTTGCGTGAAATACCCACAGTTTTTGACCTCTCTCCTGTAAACATAAAAAGTTCATCCCCAACAGTGGTAGTAAGCATATTAATTGGTGATTTTTCGCCATTATATTCCGGCCGCGATCCCACCCCCTCATAACCAGACCCGACAGCCTCAATCACGTTTATATTGCGATCCAGTTCACGCACATACCAGCTGTTGCCTATCAAACCGTGTACACTGGGCGTTGCCCCGGACAGCTGTGCAGCATGTCCCGGTCCGGTGGAAGTTTGCAGATGACGAAAATAGGCATTCCTGAAAGTATGCCCTTCATTTAACAGCCGTTTGATTCCTCCTTCTTCATAATGATCCCAATATTTATAAATGTAATCCGGCCTCATCTGATCGACGATTAAGCCAACAACCAGATTAGGAGTGTCGTAATGGGGCTTATCAGGAGTATGTTGCTGGGCTTTAATGCCACTTGCTCCGATTAGCATTATAATCCAAATAGTATAGAAGCTGATTAATGATTTCATATTAATTAATATGAGTTGTTGTTGATTAGTACGTGATATAAAAAATAGTTTTGGATTTTTATCTATCTTCATTTCTTACAATTACATAAGACAGCTGGATATAGATGGTAATTTCAGATCCCTCGATCTCAACCCTGACAAATAAGTTGTTTTGAGATACATCTGAGATCTTTATTCGGTTGCCGAATTTGAACCATTCCTTATCATTGACAACCGGATTATGAGGGTGCAACTCCAACATTATTTAGGCTAAATTCATCTAAATGTGCCGTTATTCTATTCAGTTCATCCTGGGTTAAGGTAAAACTCAATGCCCCTGCATTTTCCTTTACCTGGTCTTCATTTCGAGCGCCCACCAATACACTACCAATTCCTGGTCGGTTAGCGGTCCAATGTATGGCCAGTTGCGCAAAAGAAGCGTTATATTTATCTGCAATTGGTTTAATTTTGGACAATAGTTTATTTGTCTGAAGGACATTTTCATCCGTAAAATATTTACTATCTTTTCGAGTGTCGTAGCCGGTAAACTTGAAATGTGGTGTTATTTTTCCCGTAAGCAAACCACGCTGTAACGGACTATATGGAAGGATGTGCATTTGTCTTTCAATCGCTTGCGGAATCACGTTTTTCTCAATCTTGCGATTAATCATACTATAAGGCACCTGATTGGAGGCAAGAGGAATCGTTTTCAGAGCTTCATCTACCTGTTCTGTAGTATAATTACAAACTCCGGCTGCACGTACTTTTCCTTCATCAATCAATTCGGTAACAGCCTCCATGGTTTCGGAGATTGGTGTAGAACCGTCCGGCCAGTGAATTTGATACAGATCTATAGTTTCTATATTGAGCCGTCGAAGACTGGCCTCGCATTCTTTTTTTACCCGTTCTTTTGAGGCCCATCTATATATTTTTACAGGATTACCCGCATCATCCTGACTGTTAGAATGGAATCTGCCGTCATTTGTCTCCCAATTAAGGCCATATTTGGTGAGAATTTGGTATTGATTACGATCTGTATTTTTTAGTGCTTTTCCAATCAGTTCTTCACTCTTTCCGAATCCATATACTGGAGCGGTGTCAATCGTAGTCATTCCAAGGTCAACTGCGGTTTTCACAGCTTTGATGGCGTCAATCTCGTCTGCACCGCCCCACATCCATCCACTTATAGCCCAAGCACCGAATGCAATGGGAGATACTTGTATGTCTGAAAGTCCAAGTTGTCGTAATTCCATTTATTAACCTATCTAAAGTTAGTTAGTATATCCCGTTTTTTTCCATTTTCTGTAATTGGATAATAAACAGATCCAATTGGAATATGGGATACTGTGGTTAATTTTCAGTATGTCTGTGACAAACCAAGGTGATTCAGGAATTTTCAGCACCAAAAGCTAAAACTGATTCTTACTCAATTCCAGGAGTGCCTCTAGTCAGTGGCACCGTCACAATTGTTGGTTCCTCACCCTCAATATGAATTCTTACTTTACCGGTATTCTGATCCATGAGATCTGCCCCAACTTCCGGCACTGATCCACTGGCCGGAACCAGAACCCAGGCAAAGGTAGAATTATTATCGATCTGTGCTGTATAAACAGCCGTTGGAGTGGGTTCTTTATTTCCATAAGTCTCACTATACCAGCCCCGTATATATGGCTCGGTTTGACCTTTGATGATCTCAACATCCCAGGAAACCTCACCGGCGGGAACAAGGCGTAAATTCCCTTTGGAGGTGTCATTGGATACCACCTGTATGTCCTCAATCACCGCATGTACATCCGGGGCAAAATGCCATAACGCTTCCAGTTTTCGAGGCCTGTCGGTAGTTACCCGGTCAACAACCACCCAGTATTTTCCCCTGACATAAAATACGGCACGAGTATGTTCAGCTTCACCTTCTGTATTCTCATATCCTCCGGTAAATGTATCTACAGCATAATCAAATTCTTCAGTATTTACATAATCAATCCCTTCCTCCAGCGGATCTTCTGCAATTCTATCCCAGACATCCTGGCCGGCACCATCTATTAAAATTACGTTTTGTGAAAATGAACTGCGAAAATAACCTCTCCACATGGTGGGATCAAAACTGAAATAGTCCTCATGGGTATATCTTCCGGTATCTACCAGTAAATCCCTGCCGTATGCATGAACGGATAAATGCAGCATATCCCGGTGCTGATGGCCGGTTCCGTAAGGTCCAGTATGGAAAAACCCCCAGTGGCTATCCGCATCCCAGCCGTTGCGCATAACATGGATTCCAGCCCATGGAAATACCCGCGATGGCAATCCGTCAGGTTTCATGCCCTCTTCCCCATTTGTAGCGATGTATATCCAGTCGGGCCTGTCAAAAATATCTGCTGCACCTAAAACGACGGAAGCCATATCTCTTCTGTCGGAGTCGTTATTCAAAGGTTGGTAACCATCAGGACGCATACTATATACAAGGTAGTTGTACATCTCCTCTACTCTCTTTAAGTATAAATCGGAAACTGAACGACCGGCATTGCGATAATTTTCTATCAAGGTCTCAAAATGCCTCAGTGCAACAAGTTGATACGTGCTTGTTAACTCCGTTTGAACACCATCAGGATACACCTGTATTTCTAGTTCTTCTTCCATCTTTTCGAGTGCATACTCAACCCAATCATCAGCCTGTTGGAATTCAGGAAATGCCAGACCCACTAAGCCAAGACCGTTCAGCTCCATAGTTCCATGATTATGTCCTATAGCATGATGTTCCTTCAGATAAAGTGCATGTATGGGAATACTTGATAACATCATTATACGGGCCGCCGGAGAAAAATCCTCAGCATTCTGAAATCCATAAAAAGCCTGGGGCCAGGTATCTCCCATTCGATTACCGGCTTCGAGAACACGCCAGATTACTTCATTTATATCCCGCCAGTCCAGTTCAACAGTTGTGGTTCGCAGAACCTCCCATATTCTATGATCCTTATCAGGCAACGGGTTATGTAGGATCCAGTCCCGTATGATCAGATCGAATTTCTCTGCATAGGCATCCTGACCAGTTTCATGCCAACCTCTTAATAGATCAATGAAAAATCGGTGTCTGTTTATAAAATAACCGAATTCCGCATCGTTTCGTGGTCCGTGATAGGTCCAGTCCCACCCACCGTTTTCAGTCAGTGGAATTTCAGCCAAACCATTTCGGGTAATCTTATCATTCAAGAGTTGCTCTGCACGGTTTCGATCTTCAGTGCTTTCAAATGTATAGGGTTTCTCCCTCAGCCAGAGACCGGAGTCTGAATTCTTGTAATAGGTAATCAGCCGGTTTGCGGCTGAAACCGTATCTGCATTTTGCAGCGACTGCGATACAGGTTCGAGACCGGGATACTCCAGATCAAGATGAGAAAATAAAGACCTGATAATTTCGGGATGAGACTCCCATAAATCCTCTATAGAAATGATATCCTGCCAGCCTGAGTTCAAAGTATCATCTGCGGTTTCGGTTAAGCACCCCCAGGCATCATCAAAACAAATAGTTGAATGAGAACTAGCATGAACATTTATGATTAGTGCTAATATCAATATCGGAAAGAGTATTAGTGAATGGAGGAGATTTCCGGTGATTGTATTCATTCTGGGATCTGTTTTATTATTTCACAAATATTGTTAATGATGTTTCATGTCTGCTAGAACCGCACCCCAAGGTTTGCAATAAATCCTCTGTGGAATGTGTTGCTTTCATAGAATTTCAATGAATCTGTAAAACCATGGGAATAGTATCCCTCTATAAAAAATCCATAGGGAAAATGCAGCCCCATCCCCAGATCAGCACTAAAATTTATTTTACTGTAATGCTGGTCCACCACACTGGCAATATTGGTTTGTGTATGTGATTCTCCCTGCGGCGTTCTGAGAGCAAAAGAATGATCAAAACCCGCTACTACAGAAAATGTGGGTCCGAGAAGAACATAGGGAGTAACTGTACCGACCGGAACAGAGTATATAAAACGGATCGGAGCTTCAATTATATGGAAGGTGACGGATGAATGTACGTTTTCATTAAAGATTTCATCTTCCGAAAAAGGCCCGCCCATCTCCCGGTTAAATTCAAAACCGTGTAATTCTTCATCCATAAAAAGTTCTACCCCGTCATAAATCACACGATTAATATGATTATCCAGATTACGCTGCGTCTTTTCCACGTAGTTTAATTCAAAACGTATATTCAGATCTGATACCCAGTCGTTAAGAATCTCCGAACTTATAAACAACCCGATTTGATAACCCGATTGCCGTTCTGCCTGATCAATGGTACTGCCCTCAATAGCGAAAAGATTGAATCCCCCCTTTATTCCGAAGTGGACGGATTGTTCAGCTTCTTGTAACCCTTGTGAATATGATCCTTTATTGATTGTAAGGCATACTATCAATGTTATAAATACTGTTGCTGTTCGTTTCATAACAGGTACCCTTTTTTTATGTTATCCGTATTTTATGCTGAAATGGGGTGATTCCTGTCAAAACAACAGTCGGAAGATCCATTTTGGGCAGGGTTCCCCGTAAATCCGCATTTGAATGCAAATATGTGCCGGGTCCAAACGTGATGGTACTGCCGCCGGCCCGGTAACTGCCAAAGCCGTTTTTCAGGAAATAGGTATCCTCAAGCTGTTCATGCCTATCTACGCCGGTAAATACACCTTCGGGCCTGAAAATCAATTCTACCGTTGTGGGAACATTATCAGTGCCCTGTGCACTGACTTCCACTTCAAAACCACCCTCGATTTCACGAATTACAGCACGCTGGATTAATGGATGCACTCGTGTCCGCTCCCGGTGTTCTGTGTGCCACATCAGGCCATACGTGTCATAAAATTCAGGATCAAAATTCCAGTTATTTCCGATGGGCGTTTTTTCTTCCGGCACCGGCTGAACATAAAATCCCTCTGTTTTTCGTTCCAATACCCAGGCTCCATTTTCTTTCCGGATATCATCCGATTCAAATTGACCCATACCTGAAAATGAATTACCGAGTCTCATTCCCCACAGAATGGCATCTCCTTTGTGAAAAGCGAAAAAGATGCCTTTTTTTGTATAACGGGATATAATGGATGCATCGTAATTTCCACGCCTTACCCGCACCACTCCTGATCCGCGGAATTCTTTTTCATAATTACGCGGCAACGATCCCGACGGTGGCAGTGGTGACCACAGGTCCGGATCTTCAAGGAAATACTTCAAATCTCCGGTTAGCTGATTAAAATGATTTCTTTCGATATGGCGACAGGCTGCGGAATATGTTTGGTTGTCATCACGCAGGGCCAGATAACGATAGGAGTAATACTGGTTACTTAAAGACAGCATTCTTCGGCCATCCCGTTCCACCCTTTCCGATACCTCTTCCACCACCTGTCCGTTTGACGTGATATAGTAAAGAGTCATATCCAGGTTTTTTCGCACATAGTCGAGGAGTTCTGGTTTGTCAAAAAACTTCGACGTCATAACAAGTGCTCTGTTGGTATGCGCGCTGTATCCAACGGTGTCACGTTCTCTGTACTGGCCATCTTCATCGATGTCTATTCCCTCGGTAAGCCATCTATTGGCCCTGTCAAGATATCGTTCATTCGGCCACAATTCGTTGATCCGGCCCAGGGCATCACACATAATCCACCGGTGATTGGGCGTATGAACTCCGCCATCGACAAGTGCATCACTTGCCTTTTGCAGAAATGTTTGCAACGCCTCCAGTGTTTCTTCTGCCCCCGGGATATTATTTTTTGTTCTCAGTAATTTAAAACCGGGAGTCAGACCTCTGACACGGAAAGCCGTATCAGGTGGTGAATAAAAGTTATGATTCAATAAATCTATTGTTCCATCCTCATGCTGAACCCGAACGAGATAATTTGCAGCTTCTCTTACAATTTGCATCAACTCTTCAGACTCGTAATATTGTGATTCGGGTAATGTGATTGAACATATAGCCCTACTGATAAACCCGGAGGTGGAGTTGACAGACGGCAGGCCGTATCCATCCAGAAAACCACCGAAGTCCGGATCAGACGTGTCATTTACACGGCCATTCTTCAACATCTGTGGAAGATTGCCAAATCGAGTATCATTTAATGAGATGAGATCTATGATCCACTGCGGTTTTCTCCTGATTTTCTGTTTATCACCTGTAGCATCACCCTGTCTGTAAGGTACAAATACCAAACCTGCTCCCAGCGTAGTTCCGGTCAACTGCAGGAATTTTTTTCGTGAAAACAAATTGTGAATATCAGGATTATTCATTTGTATGATTTTTATCTGAAGGTTTTGGGAGATGATGGTATATAAGATCTATCATCATTTACGTGTTCATTTCCCTGATCTTCTTTAAATGAAAATGAATTATTCTTATCAGATGGTTTTATCGAACCCCAGTTTTCATTTCATACTCATTACATTAATTGTTAAAAAAATCAATCACCACTTCCATGGTTTCTGTGGATGAAAAGCCCTCGACAGAAACTTCCTGTTGCTCCTTTTCTTTCCATAAAATCAGGTCATTGTTGACACGCATTGCAATTCCACCCCGGGCTTCCAGTACCTCTGCTGTATGAACTGCCGAATCCTGTTCTGAAGATGATGTTTGTTCTGTGCTCAGGACTGTAACAAAACGAGTGGAATTTTCCGGGTCTGTTGTTGATGCCGTTAAATGAAACTGATCCGGCATTTGGCTGGGAAGATGATGACTTTCAGGAAGTGTTTCCGGATCAGGCGGAGGCGTATCAAAACCTGAACGCAGATCGATCGAAAGATTGCCAGGTTCCAGGAATCGTACCGAAAGCCGGGCATCTCCATGAGTTGACATCACTGTTCTGGTTTGATGATCAATCTGTATCTCGTTGATGGTGTGCAGAAGCCACTGATAGGTCGATTCCCTATCACCTGAAATGATATCATCAATTATGACGAAATAATCAGGCCGGTTAAACAGCACATATCGATGAAAACGATCCAGGCGTCCTTCATAGGCTTCTGTGGCATCTCCGACCGCGAATACATAATCCCCGAGCTCCTGGTGTTCAATAATTCTGCCTCTGGATTGACTGCTGTGGGATAGCTGGCCTTTATTATCCACCAAAATTGAGTTATGTGCTTTTGTTTGCCTGATCCACTCATCGTTGTGGGGATGAGTTCCGGGGTAGCGGTATCCACTGATTATGGCCAGGGATTCCCGGAATGCCTCAATTATAAATGAATTCTGATTTGCATGATTATGACTGACGGCTCCATAGGGATTGCTTTGAAACAACATCAGGATATTGTTTTCAGGATCTGCCATATTGCTGTGCATCGCCACAAGACCGACATCCCTGAAAGCATGGGATTGCGGTAAATCGAAAGGAGGCTTTGGCTGCACGATATCTGCCGTATCCACATGAAATGCTTCCCTGCCTAGTTCCACCGGCATGGATGCCGGGAACCGGACATCGGGATCAAATAAATTAAACTCCCCGTTTGACAACCTGCCGATGCCGTACTCTTCGGCATGCCATCTGAAATAGGGATTATTGTACATTGTTGTCAGCATTGAGGTTACCCGCCCCGCTTTAGATTCGATTGGCGTATTGTGTTCATCCCCGGGAGCCGAAGTCGGACGATGGGGATATGCGGCATAAAGCCCGTAATACCCGGTATTTTGAAGAAATGGTTTGTCTTTGACCGGGATTCCGAGCCTGTCAAGCTCATTCATGGCTCGCATCATCCGGCGAATATAGGCCGTCCAGTAATGTACACCTTCATGCCAGCCGCCCTCGGAGCTTCCCCATCCGGGATATGTGCTCCAGAGCAACTTTAAGGAATAATCAAACCAGTCCTGCGCTTCGGGAACATCGTGTGCCAATACCACGCTGCTTTCTAATATGAAACCCAGCATTCGTATGGCGTGATTGTGATATGGACGTGTTTCCAGCGGTCGGTCCCGGTGGATATCGTAGTGAATCTGCTCCATTCTCTGTGTTAAAGCACTGATACATTTTTGCCGTTCTGATTCACTCAGGTAATCATAGATCCAGTCGAATGTCCAGGGAGCGTGTTCGGCTATATCCAGACCCAGTTCGGAAGGCCAAATCACACTTGAAGGGCCATCAACATCCCACTCCATATAATTCATCAGCCGTCGCCTGGCCTCTTCCGCATATTTTTGGTCTCCAGTATACACATAAGCCAGTGCAGCAATAACCATTCGTTGAGTGTAGGGCCTCATCGTCTGCCAGTTTTCAGTGTACACTTTTTCAAAATCTTCATATTCATCCCATGGATCAGGTTCCGCAAAGAGCGGTTCGTTCATCTCCAGGATTTGATCAGCCATTGAAATAACGGGTTCAAGGATGTGAGAAAACCTTCCGTTCTCGTCAGAGCGAATGTTTGATACTACTTCGGGTGTAAAAAATAACCGCGGGCGTTTTTGAGGAATATGACTCAATACTTCATCAACAGATATAAAAGGGAAATTTACAGCATCTTCTGGAATTTCGAACGCGCGTATTTTACTGTAACATACTTCTTCGTCTTCATTACTGTAGCCATACCGCCAATACCATTGCCCCGGCTGCATGGTTTCCTGTGGAATGAATACAGTCATGTCTAGATTCTTTTCAGTAAATGTATTATCTGGTTGAAAATCCTTTGACTGGGAATATTGAACGATATAGCTGTCCACTGATTCGTGTGGCAACCAGACAAAAGCAGGAGGATTGGTTTCTGTAGTATCACCTTCGTCCGGTGAATAGTTTACTTCATCTTCAGCCGGTGGCCGATCCAGGCAATTTGCCATAGATAAATCTGAAACAGCCAGACTTATAAAAAGGATCAAACAAAAAGTTAAAGGGCTTGGATTCATATGACAGGTTTAAATTTTGGAATAAGAAGTAAACTTACCGGTAAGCTTAAATTCCTTACCTGATTTATTGCCATTCAATGTTACATCAAAGGATCCACTGACATAAGCTTGTGACACTTCCATAATTATCACCTCACCCGAAATGGATGAAACACGCTCTTTTGAGACAGCTTCATCACTGTTATTATCTTCATCATGTTCATCAGTATATGGCACTCCACATACCACTCCTGAACGGGGTTCTTCTTGAGAATTCGTGAGATATTCACCTTTTTTCAGGCCTTCATCTGACAATTTGAGTATATGAATACTGCAGATGACAGGCTCCGCGTCTTCCAGATAAAAAGAGATCATGCCCGGCATGGAAGAATAGGTGGATATTCCGGAGAATTGCATGTTATCCTCTCCATAAATCAGTGTGGCTTCAAAAACATTATCAGGTTTTTGGTCAGTAATGTTATCGAAAAAAACTGTTATCATCGAAATAGCTGTCAGGCAGGCGATGACATATTTGAACCTAAAGATCACAGACATAATTATTTTCCTCATATCGGTCAGTTAAGATTATTAATTTCTGGCAGTCCATCGTCCAGCGGAACAGTTACAACAACCGGCTGTTCACCCGCTACTTGTATCTCCACATCCACATTATCCTCATTAACAATGGTAGATTGAACTTCGGGAACGAGCCCGTCTGCCGGGACCAGTATCCATGCAAAAACAGAATCACCCTCGATATTTGCTGAATAGATAGCTGTAGGATTGGGTTCTTTCTCACCATACGTCCTGCTGTACCACCCCTGGTAATAGGGTTCGGTCTGGCCTTCTATTATTTCGAGCTCCCAGTGAATATCACCTGAGGGAACAACCCTGATATTTCCTTTTCCCTGATCATTGGAAACAACCTGTAGTTCTTCTATCACTGCATTGGCATCAGGTGCATATCGCCACAGGGTTTGTATCTCTCGTGGCCGGTCTGTTGTTAAACGATCCACAACCACCCAATACCTGTCTTTTACATAAACTACTGCCCGTGTATGATCCGCCTGACCTTCAATTCCTTCATAACCGTCGCTAAATGTACCCCGGGCAAAATCCAGCTCTCCAGTATTGATGTAATCCCGGCCTTCCTCGTGGGGTTCTTCTGCGATTCTTTCCCATACATCCTGGCCGGCGCCATCCACCAGAATTGCATTTTGCGAAAAGGTACTTCGGAAATATCCCCGCCAGACTGTGGGATCAAAACTGAAATAATCTTCATGAGTAAATCGTCCGCTGTCAACCAAGAGGTCTCTACCGTATGCGTGAACAGACAAATGCAGTTTATCTCTGTGTTGATGTCCGATTCCGTACGGCCCGGTTTTAAAAAATGCCCAGTGACTCATCCGGTCCCAGCCGTTTCTCATAACATGAAGTCCTGCCCAGGGAAATACCCGTGAAGGCAGACCATCAGGTTCCACACCCTCTTCACCGTTTGTTGCGATAAATTTCCAATCCGACCGGTCATAATTTTCTGATGCCCGCAAAACACGCGGGCGCAGATCCTCCCGGTCGGAGTCATTGTTCAGAGGCTGAAAGCCATCGGGGCGCATACTGTAAGCCAGGTAATCATACATTCCTTCGATATGTTGCAGGTAGGAATCAGGAACCGCTCTGCTGGCTTCCCTGAAATTTTCGACCAGGTTTTCAAAGCGGCTCAGTGCCACCCAATGTGTATTTGTTGCCAGTTCCATTTGTACTCCATCGGGATATACCTGTCCACCGTTGATTTCAGCTTCCATTACTTCCAGTGCATAGTCGATCCATTCTTCGGATTGTTGAAATTCCGGAAATGTCAGCCCTATATAACTCAGCCCATTCATTTCCATGGTGGCCCAATTGTGGTGAACCTGGTGGTATTCCTGCAGGTAGTCGGCATGGATAATAAAACTGTGAATCATTAATAGCCTGGCAGCTGGTGTAAATTCATCTGCTTGTTGAAAGCCAAAAAAAGCCTGTGGCCAGCTCTCTCCCATTCGGATACCTGCATCAATATCACGCCAGATTACTTCACCAATATCACGCCAGTCCAGTTCTTGTGTAGTTGTTCTGTGGACTTCCCAGAACCTGTCGCCCTTTTCGGTGAGGGGATTATTAAGAATCCAATCGCGAACGATTTGATCAAATTTTTCAGCATATTCAGCATTTTCAGTCTCGTGCCAACCATTGAGTAAATGGAAAAAATATCTGTGTCTGTTTAGATTATAGCCAAATTCATCATCCTGATCTGGTCCAGTATAATTCCAATCCCATCCTCCACCATCAGTTGTTGGAATTTCAACTGTGGCACCGGTACGGGTAATCTTGTTTTGTAGTACATTTTCGGCTTGTTCCTGGTCATCGGGGTCAGAATATTCGTACGATTTTTCCCTCAACCATTTTGCTGATTCTCCAGATCGGTAATAGTCTAAAAGTAAATTAGCGGCAGACAGAGTATCAGAGTTTTCAAGGGCAGTTTTTACCGGCTCTAATCCGGGATAGTCTATATTTAGTGATGAAAAAATAGTATGAATTTTTCCCGGATACTGATTCCAGACGTCTTCAGTGGTGGTTATATCCTGCCAAGCGGCAGCCGGAGATTCCTGCCTGTCTTTATTATTATCATTTACCACGAAGACTATTCCAAGTATAGATAAGATGAATAAATAAGCGGGTGAGATAGTAAATATGTTCATCACAGATTTTGTCTTTTTAATAAATGATTTCTGCCATTTTCAGAGTATAAAAAGCAGGAATGTGTTCTCTGCATAAGAACACACCCCTGTATTTTCATATATCACACTGATCGTTTGATGGTCTTACTTAATCAGAGTTATTTTCATTGATTGAACCCTACTTCCGGCTTCCATTCTAACTAAATAAGTACCGCTGGAAAGACTGGAAGCGTCGTATGTTACAGCATACGTGCCTGCAGAATGTGCGCCCAATTCAATATTATCAACCATTTGCCCGAGAATATTATACACTTTAAGTGTTACATCCGAGGATTCAGCCAGTTGATATTGTATGTTGGTTGTAGGGTTGAACGGGTTGGGATAGTTTCCTAACAGTTTGAATTCGGTAGCTATCTGGTCAGGCTCTTCAATGTTTGTCGGCATTTCTCCAGCTTCCCAACGATCCTTCAACTCAGGGAACCAGTTCAAATCCCCAATAGGAAAACCATTCTCGGCGGCCGTGAACGATTGTGCTGACTCGTTATAACTGAAATCGCGCCATGTATCAACACCAATAGACCCTGAGAATGGAGGATCCTCATCATCTCCGTTAAAATTTTCTCTTCTGTCCCATGGTAAAGGAAGTTCTTGGGAAGGATCTTCAAGATATGCCGTTATGTATTCCACAACATTTTGATAGTCGGGACGGTCGGTAAACTGTAGTTCTTCTTCATTTTCAGTGATGTTATCTTCAAAAACCAGTACACCCAGTTCCTGCAGGTTGAATCCTGTTGAATCCATCATCTGATCATGTATAAATGGCCGTGCCGCCGGTTCTTCGGTAAAAGCCACCGAATCTCCATCAGCTATGTTAGCATCCCAGTGATCCTGCAGCACCTGCACATATTCCTGCCGCATAGTGCCAAGATTATTATTGCGAATCACCAGGTTTCGGTCCTCATCATTAAAGGCTTCAATCGGGTCGGCACTCATAAACGTCAATACGCTGTGATCAGCATATCCAGTACCGTCTCGGCCAGAATTACCACGCCAGCCGATATTGACCATATGATTGTTTGTAAATACCAGCTCTTTGGCAAGTCCGATCTCCAAATGGTATCCCCAGTCCACAACCGTGTTATGATCGAATTCAAAATAGTTTACTGTTCCGCCAAATGTTCGAAGCGGGAAATGAGTACCCAAGTACATCGTATTGTTTACAAATACGAGACTGTCTGCATTATTTCCCCTGCTGTCCCATACCCGGCCACAACTCGGATCCGTGGTTTGACCCATATGTTTGAATTGGGAGTCGGATACAAACCAGCTGATGTTATCGGCATCGCTTCTTAGTATGAAACAACCATGATGAGCGAAATAGGAGTTTTCTATTCTCCCCGTATGCCCTTCGGTTCTGATTCGCATATTTCCGTTCCAGGCTCCCTGATCATCAATCCCGGCATAATAGACTCCCCGAACCGTTAAGTCATTTTCGGCATGAATAGGATGGTGACCTGCAAAATCGATGTCTACACCTGGCCTAATGATGGGTGGATGCCCATCGCCCTCTTCGGCTTCTATAATGAGGTGATAATCTTCGTTTATAATGGTTGCCTCTGTCCAGTATACTTCGCCGCGCTGCAATCTAAAGATAACCCCATCGGCTCCATTTTCTTCTATGGCCATGTTGAGATTACCGATTTCTGCCGGATAATTATCTGGTTCGACGTCTATATATGTTTGTGCGTTAACCTCATTAAACACACTTAGAATACAAATTAAAAATAAAAGCAGAGTGGCTCTTAATCCCTGCATCACAATTTTGGCATGTTGCTTTGTATCAATGTACATACGCTGTATCTCCTTTTTGTTATGGTTTTAATGTACTTCAGATGATTTCGGGACTGTAACTCAAAAAGTTAACCTCACCCCCAAATCAAAAGATCTTCCGAAAAACTCTCTTTTTGTCGGAAAAACATCACTAAATAGTTGAGCAGCATCTGGTTCATTGGTAATGTTGTGCAGATTCAGATAGATGCTCAAATTTTCTCCAAACAGTTGCTGTCTGATCACAGCGTCAAACCGATTTAATTTTTGCGTATTGGAATCAAACTCGGGTTTCAATCCAACAGAAAACAGCTGGGGACCCTGGTGTAACATTGTTACACGGGCGGAAAAACCACGATAATCGTAACCTACTGAAATATTGGCGACATAATCTGGTTGTTGAGGCATACTGCCAACACGGAATGTATCAACTCTGACAATACCTTCTGAGGTACGAATAGCCTCAGACCTTGGGTACTGAGTCTCCGTATTCATGGCAGTGATATTGGCGTTGATAACTATCCCATTAAATGGTGATCTTAAAAACGTGAAATTACTTTGCCACTCAACTTCTAGTCCTCTTACATTTGTTTCAAGGGGATTATTAAATGGCTGCACAAGCTGATAATTACGTTCCGTTCGGCTCAGACCAAGTTCCTCATAGTCAGCTAGAATTCTCATCTCTCTCAAATAGATCAGATTATCAATTTCCTTATAAAATCCGCCGATTGTAAACATGCCAATCCGGTTACCAGAAAAAGTGAAAAATAGATCATAATTTATAGCTTCAGATGGCAACAGGCCCGGGTTTCCTCTTCGAACCCACCGGCCTTCCGGATTTATAGCTGAACGTGGAACCATTTCAGAAAAGCTTGGGCGGGAACTACTTTTGGTATATGCCATCCGAACCTGGAACCAATCAGTCATTTCATATCGCAGCTGAAACATCGGAAATATTTGATCGAAGTTTCTTGTCGCACTCGTATCTGCAACCCAGCCTGTATGATTTAAAGTACCGGACATTACACCATGAACTGCCTCATACTGGCCATCAGTTTGTTCATACCGAACACCGGGCATGAACATCAACCGTGATCCTATGTTCATTTCGGCCATAACATACGCCGCAGATATACGCTCTTTACCTCCCTGATTGTCAGTCAGTGCAGACAGATCATCTACGAATCGACTTCTGTGAATATGATAAATAGAGTTTACCAAATCCCGGTCAAGTCCATGGGGTAATCCAAAATTACCCAGAAACAGATTTTCTCTGCTATAATTTTCATCCACATAGTTAATCATGGAAATATTACCCAGATCGGTGGTGACCATTTCCCTGCCTTCTTCACTAATCAGGGTAGCATCATTGAAATTTGCCATAAATAGAGAGGTTAGCCTGTTATCACGGTCACGTGCTTTATCTAATATTTTCCCTCCAAATTTTAAATCACCCCGAAATAAATCGGAAACCGCCCAGGGCAGTGTTATATCTATCTGACCTATCGCATCTCTTTCCCTGGCATCAATTTCTGTTAAGTCGGTACGTCTCAATTCGGTATTGCGAAAATCATTATATGCAAAATCTGCCAGTGTGGTGATATCGCCTCTTAAATTAACCTCAGGTCGAAAGGCATTTCGCTCACGAAATTCGGCATCGTGATCAAATGGATGATGTCGTGAAGAAACGCTATGGGACAATCGCCATTCCAGTTTTACATTATTCAGCGAAGGAAACGAATGCTCCCCTGACAGTCTGGTTGAATATACATCCACTTCAATTTCTCGGGTTCGATAATGCCATTGTTGCCGGTTTTCAGCCAAAAGCAACCTACGCCTTAGCTCTCCTACATCTCTGTTGAGGCGGCTTGCAAATCCTGAAAGAAAGATTGTTCCATTCGGTATATGTATATCAAACATTAAACTCCCGCCAATTCGATCTCTTGTTTCGTTTGTAGCAAATACGTTCATATCACTTGTTTCAAGAGGAGCATGAGGTTCCCCGGCCCGCCTCGGCCTGACAACACTGTATGTTGTTAATAATTCATCAGAACTGCGGTCATTACGCTGTATATCAAAAGAACCAGCAAACCCAATTCGGTTTTCCCAGAACCGCCGGCTGCCGCTCACGGACGCACCAAAATTCTCAAATGCCTCTACTTGCCCACTATACCCTCCTTTCAAGTTGAAACGGAGAAAAGATTCTTCAGGAATATTTGCAAGGTTAAAATTAACCGTGCCGCCAATCGCATCGGCATCCATATCCGGCCGGTTGGATTTATACAGTTCGATACCAGATAGCATTTCCTGTGAAATGAAATGTAAATCCACCGATCGCCCATCAAAGTCGGTGGAAGGAAGCCGTACACCATCGAAAGTAATGTTGTTATAACGGGAAGAGAGTCCCCTGATGGCAACATTTCTCGCTTCTCCGCCATCCCGTACAATTGAAACACCCGGTAGCCTACCAAGTGATTCAGCAGCATTTGCATCAGCCAACTCTTTAAGACGGTCTTCCGATACAACATTAACAATAGAATTGGAGGAAAGCTGTGTTCGAATAGCCTGTGCTTGTCCAAGTGCCTGTGCACCGATAACTACCTCTTCACCTTCAACCTGATCCAGTTCAAGAGAAATATTTCTTTCTATAGTCTCACCAGCAACAATAGTTATCTCAATATTCTTGGTTATATAGCCAAGGTAGCGTACAATAAGAATTAGCTCTCCGGCAGGCAGTCGTTGCAGAGTATATTCACCATCAATATTTGTAGCTGTACCAATAGATGTATCTTCTACCAGAATATTCGCTCCGAAAAGGGCTTCTCCTGTTGAAGCATCTGTAACTCTACCTGTTATAGAACCGGTTTGCGCCTGTGAAATAGCATACGCCTCTAAATCAGAACGAAAACTACTCCGACTTCTCAGTAATACCAATTGCTGATTATTAGATATGGCAAACTGAAGTCCAGTATCATCCAGGATTTCCCAAAGTGCTTCATACACCGTAAAAGATTTGCCATCATACGAATATTTCTTTTCCTCCTGTAGAAGCGCTTTTCTGTACATTAATTTTAAACCTGCCTGATCTGCAACTGAATTCAATGCTTCTTCGAGTGTTGCGTTCTGCAGATGAAGATTAATTACCTTATGAAGACGTGCATAAGCATCGCTGTCTTCTTTCGGCATTTGATTCTGAAACGCCAATATCTGCTCGCTGGTGCTGGTCGATTCTGAGTTTGAAACCTGTGCAGTAATACCAGGTACAACCATCAAAATCGCAACCAGAGCTGCTATGAATCGCACCAACATTGTTTGTAAGATTGTCCTCAAAATCATCAGATATTACTTTAATGAATCTTTTTGAATTTCATCAGCCGGGCTGAAAGTTATTATTTGTCCCTCTCTGGTAAAGTTCAGATCAAGAGACAGTGCAATTCCTTTCAAAATTTCCATCATCGGCTGAGTATAGTCTATTTCTGCAGTAAGCCTTCTTTCCTTTATTCCACTACCTTCTGCAATAATTTTTACTGCATACCATCGTTCAATCAGCGGTAAAATTTCGCTCAGTTTCCTGTCTTCTAAGATAAGCCGACCTTCAATCCAGCCCAGATGCCAGCGCAGGTTTGTAACTTCACTAACTGTCAGGGAATAATCATGAGCCAGTATACCTTTTTGATTTTTTGAAATAGTTACTTCCTGATTAATGGGTGAAGACTGATCCCGATTTCCACCCAGTGACACACTACCCTCTTCTACAATCACCTCAATATTTTTAAATTCACCTGGCCAGGCCCTGACAAGAAATTTTGTTCCTAATACACGGGTATAAGCTTCTCCTGAATGTACTACAAATGGCACATCGGGATTGGGAGTCACTTCGAAATATGCCTCCCCTTCAAGAAATATCTCCCTCTTATTTGAATTGAAATGAAGCGGAACTTCCACCTTGCTATCCGCATGTAAAACAACCTTTGAACCGTCATTTAGGGTATAAACAGCTCTTTCACCGTTTTTTGTGGACAATACTTTTTTTGCAATCTCCTCTGCATTTTCAGCCTTTTGCAACGCCTGATGATTTTGATATGTCAGCAGGCCGGTAGTTAGCAGAATAAGTATTGAAGCAGCAACTAACGCAATACGCCTCAAATGTCTGCCGGGATGTTCCTTAGCTTTATCATTTAATACTTCAGAGTGATCTCTGCGAGAATAACCGTTCTCCGTAAACTTTTGATTTACTGCACTCGGTGTTTTATCCATTCGATCCATATTATACTCAAGGGTCTTCCAGGCATTATCTACGTTAATTTCATAGGGGAAACTTCCTGATTCAACCCAAATTTTATATATGAAATCAATCTGCTCTTCCCGCTTAGAGTCAGCTTTGATCCAGATTTCCATTTTTTTAGCCTCCTCTTTGGTCAACTCACCTGCAAAGTACTTTGCCAGTTTTACCCATGGCATATTGTGGTCCATATTTCTTACTACTTAGTAGTTATTACGTTATTTATTAGCTATTACACATGAGATTGGAGGTACTGTGACAAAAGAGAAAAAAAAATTGGTATTACTTGGAATTTTTTAGTGAGTCCAGATACTGAAGTTTGTTGAATGTAGAAACTCTACCAAAAGATCCTTCTATTATCTTTTTAGCTTTGACAAACTACTTTACATTAAAACAACGTTTTAAAAATCGATGCCAAAGTTGTTAAAAAAAGAGGTGCATAATCAGAAAGGTTCTTTCGCAGCATCTTTAAAGCCCGTCCCATCTGTGTGTTTACTGTATTTATAGATATATCCAGATGGTTAGCTATCTCTCTGTAGGTAAGGCCGCTATTCCGGTTCAATAAGAATATTTCCTTGCAGTGTATAGGAAGGCAATCAATCTCTTTTTGAATAGTATCTTTGAGAACTACAAGGTCCGTATCTTTTCGAAGAGTAGAATTGCTTTTGAGTTCCGTAAACAATTCTAAAAGTTCTTCTTCAGTGGCGTTTTGAATCTTTTTATGCCTGATTTCATTTAATGATTCATTTTTTATGGCAGCAAATAGGTATGGTTTGACTTTACCGGGAGGATCCCAGCTTTCTTTATTTGACCATATCCTCAAAAAAACAGTTTGTACTATATCTTCAGCATGTTGCGGGCAGCGTATAAATGTAAACGCATACCCGGTAAGCTGTTTATAGTATGTTCTGAATATTTTTTCAAAAGCCGCCCTGTCGCCCTCTTCCCGAACCTTTCTCACCCATTGCTTTTCAAGTAGTGGAGATTCGCTAAACTGTTGATAATCAAACTTTGTTTCAGGCTTCATGATAAATATGATTCAATCTCTTTATCAACACCACTCTCATCACTTTAGAGCAAAAGTTTATCTATGTACAGAATTATATATAGATAACTTTACTATTTTCTATATACCCAAATGAAAAAAAATTTGCAAGTAGCTTGTATAATACTCTTTAATTTGTCAGTCCAAATCAAAACCAAATTTCAGGTTAACACCAGTGTAGAATTTCAGTATCCACCCGACCAACTACATAATGAATAGAGCCTACCGGTTGACTATGGCTGGGGCTGGCTGAAGTTCTGAGGATAGAGAGAGCACATGTCGTTGTATTTGGTCTGCAGGATGTTGGCCAACACATGGTATCCACACGGAGTATACCCCAAACACATCGATAAGCCAATTAGTGAAACTAATGAAATGGCGAACCTCGAGAATGCTTCAAAAAATTCCTAAGCTAAAGAAAAGGTACTGGGGCAAGGCGACAGGCAACGGGATATGAAGTGCATAGAGTACAGAAAATATGGAGCCATACTGGAGAAAATAAAAAGGACTCAGGTGATCCTTTTCGCTAACTTCATCAAGCTTGGACTAAGCTTTGAAGTTGTTTTATTAAGAGTCGGATGCCAATGATCTATATTATCGATCAAATAAAGCTAGGATAAATTTTGTACAAACTTTTTGTTCAAATTGAGGTACTTAAATGGGAAAAAGTTTTTTCAAAAAAAGGAAAAGTATTAACCCAAAATTGTCATTAGGATGATTTTCTAATGACCGCCATTAGGAATTTACAGCTGTAAGTTACTATTATTTGGGTTGTTAGTTGTGCAGTCTTCTCTCCTGTTCACCCGTACGCTTTCCTTACACGCCAATGGACTTTAATATTGCTTTTACCGATAAAGAAATCACCCCCTGGGGCGGCATTCTTTTGATGAAAAAGATGCTTGATCGTATGGATTTTGATGGATGCCCGGACAGGCTGCCCCTGCTGGCTCAGGGATCCAACCGGGGGTACTCGCCACACCAGTTAATCAAGCAGTTTATGTGCGGGGTGAAGGTTGCGGAGAACCGGATCTTTTTAATGACGATGTGGGTGGATCCGTTCTTTATGCAGCCGGCCATGTGATCGGAACAAACGGCATGGGGAACTTTGCCGGATCACTGCGTACCGATGATATAAGTGGATGCCAGGCTCCCTGGAATGCGTTTGATTTGGAGCTGATAGAACAAGAAGGAGAACTTGACATGTGCCGTGAAGGATTGGTTGACCCACAGTCAGCCGAAATTCACCTGGTCATTCGGACACACGGGGAGAAAATTCCGGGAATGGTTAATGAACAGATCAACACCTATGCAGGCGGTTGTACTGCTGAAAGTTCATTTGGCGCCAGCAACGGGCCCAATGAGTGTGCGGATCAGCAGTTTGCAATTCACACCCCATAATCAAATGATTCAAAATCAATAAGAGCAATGGGTTATACTTCAATTAAATATTCTATTTACGAAGTATAATCCTTTCTTTAATCAAAAAACAATACGAACCATGGTTGCAGAGGCAGGGTTTGAGGATATTCAAATTCATCTTGACATCATCTCCATGCGATATCCGTCACCCGAAGAGTTTCTGAGACGCGAAGCTGCCAGTTCACCACTCGCCGAAGAGATCGAAACAATGGATCCGGAGATACGAAAGAAGCTGGTTACTGATTTGAAACACTCTCTTGAAGTTTATACAGACGACCGGGGAGTGGTTTTTCCTATGGAGACTTTCATGATTATTGCTCAGAAATAAGAATAGTTTTATAAGATTGAACATTGATCAGAGGCATTATCATGAGTTAGTTTTTTAACCATTCCTCTCCTCATTCCTTATTTGGCCTTCCGGTTAAAGTTCATTGTAATCTATCTGGAAATTCTGATAAAAATGATAGTAAAACTGGGGATTTTTGGCTTAATATTAATAGAATAGACATCGATTAGCGGTTGAACATATGACAGTAGAGAACCTGCGAGATTCTGCCAGGTCTTAGGAGAGTTTGATGTATTGATTCGCGACTCATTCCGTCCCGATAAGATTATTGGGATAGAATGGTTGTTTTACTCGATATATCAACCGCTAAACGTGACTATTAAGTATCACGGGCTTCAAAGGCGACGATGGCCAGAAACCCGGAACCTTGCATAGATGTATTTTGGAGAACAAGGAATAGGGCGAGTTCATACAGCTAAAGCTGACCAAACGGGTGCTAAACAACCATGAATAGCAATCTTCAAATCCGGCTTTTCGGTGCTTTTCATGTAATTTGTGAAAACAAGCCAGTACCCGGTTTGCACTCGATGCGGCTGCAAACATTATTGGTATATCTGGTTTTAAACAGAGGTTCACCCCAATCTCGCCAACACCTCTCCTTTTGTTTTTGGCCCGATTCAACCGAAGCACAGGCAAGAACCAACCTGAGACAGTTGCTGCATCGCCTGCGTAAGGCCATTCCTGATAACGATCGGTTTTTACTCTTAGACAAACAAACCGTTCAATGGAACCCCGAAAGCCCTTTTACCCTGGATGTGGCTGATTTTGAGCATGCTATCGACCAGGCAAAAAAGTTGGCAGATCAGCATGATCCTGCTGCAATGGCCAGGTCATTTGAGAAGGCTGCCGAACTCTACCGGGGCGATCTCTTTCCCGAATGTTACGAGGCGTGGATTGAGCCTTTCCGCACCGCTCTGAAAAAAAAATACACCGCGGCACTGCAAAAGCTAATCGAATATTTTGAAAACAACAGGCGCTATCAAAAAGCGATCAATTATGCCGAACGACTGCTAAATTGCGATAACCTGCAAGAAAAAACCTGGGAAGATCTGATGCGCCTACACGCGCTGAACGGTGACCGCTCAAAAGCACTCCGGTTATACAAAGAGTGTGAAGAGGTGCTTCAACAGGAACTCGCCGTTGAGCCTGCCCCGGAACTCCAAAAAACAGCCGAACGCCTGGCCGACGGAGAAATACCCGGTGGAGATGAATCGGATAAAGAACCCAAAACCGGAAAACAGCTTTCACCGGATTGGGATCTGGTGGGGCGAAAACATGAATGGAAAACCCTGCTTCACAACTGGAAGCAGGCATTGAATGGGGCTTGCCGGTTTGTCTGTATATCAGGAGAGCCGGGGATCGGAAAATCCCGGCTGGGGCTGGAATTGCTGCATAACGTGAGAAGGCAGGGATATACAGCGGCCTATTCCAGATCTTATGAAACTGCGGGAATGCTCAGTTACGGGCCGGTTGCCGGTTGGCTGCGTGAAGAAGGGTTTTACAAGCTATGGCCACGGCTGGATCCTGTTTGGCTAAAGGAATTAGCGCGACTGCTGCCTGAGCTGCTGGTTACCTTTCCCGAGCTTCCGCATCCCGGCCCTCTCAGTGAAAAATGGCAGCGGCGTCATTTTTTTGAAGCACTGGCAAAAGCGTTTCTATCCGAAGATAAACCCAAACTACTTTTCCTGGACGATCTTCAGTGGTGCGACCGGGAAACCCTGGAATGGCTGGCCTATCTGTTTCATGTTGAGGAATCAGCGAAGCTGATGGTAATCGGGACCCTCCGTCCGATGGAAGGAGCGGCCAATGAATCCCTCCAAAACCTACTGACTGAATTGCGCAGCGCCGGCAGTATGACAGAGATCAATTTGGACGGCCTTGTCGAATCGGAGTCTTTGGAACTGGCCGCTCAGGTGATCGGGAGTGATATGAATCCCAATCCGCATATTTTTAGAGAAAGTGAAGGAAATCCCCTCTTTGTTGTGGAGATGATCAGACAGGGGTATTTCAGGGGCGTGGAGTCCGGTTTTGAGAAACAGAAACCATTGGCTGATTTGGATTCAGAACACTATAGCGAATCTATGCCACTTCCTCCGAAAGTAAATGCCATCATTTCCGCCCGGTTTGAACAGCTAACCGAAAAAACCCGCGAGTTGATGTGGCTGGCCGCAGCCATCGGGCGTGAATTCAGATTTGATATCCTTGTGTATGCCTCCGGTCTGGAAGAGCCGGTTATCATTCGGTCACTGGAAGAACTTCTGCACCATCATATCATCAAAGAATTACGTTCCGGGGGGTACGACTTCAGCCACGATAAGCTGCGCGAAGTTGCTGCCCGTACCATGACCAACACCCGGAAACGATATCTCCACAAACAGATCGCCGGGGCAATTGATGCCCTTCACAGCCATAACCTGAATGCCGTCAGCAGCCGGCTGGCTTTTCATTACGACCGTGCCGGTATGGTGGAGAAGGCCATTGCCTGGTACCAGACTGCCTCCGAACATGCCCGAGAGATCTATGCCAATGAAGAGTCCGAAATGCTGTTAAAACGGGCAGTTGAAATGCTAAACGAACTCCCGGAAGGGGATGAGCGTAATCGGCTGGAACGCGACCTTCAGACGGGGCTTGTACTCACACTGTTTCATATAAAAGGATACGGAGCGGATGAAGTCCTGGAAGCATGCGACCGGATCTTTTCCTTATCTGAAAACTTGAATGAGCGGTCTCCATTCCCTGTCAAACGGATTTATGCCATTTCCATCTTAGTTCATGGCCGTATCGAAGAATCCGTACAGATCGGCAGGGAGTTATATGACCAGGCCATATCAACCGGAGACAACATCGAACGTGTGGAAGCCTGTTATGTTTTGGGTGTAACACTTAGCAGGCAGGCCAGATTCGCTGAAGCCAAAAAATTTTTCCAGGAAGGGCTGGACTTGTATAATCCCGGGGATCAGCAAGAGCACATTCTCCGATTTGGCCAGGATCCTTCTGTCGTCTGTATGGTTCGCCTGGCTATGGCGGAATGGCTGGCCGGAGACAATGAAAAATCACAAAAGCTTGGAGATGAAGCTCTGCAACAGGCAACAAAAATAGATCACCCGTATACCCTGAATTATGTGAAGACCCACTTTGCCTGGCTCTGTAATCTTTCACACGATGTAAACGCCACAATAAAATTATCTGAAGAAGTTTTGGCAACCTCAAGCGATCATAGCTTTCCGGATTTTATGTCAATTTGTGAAATACTCAATGGGTACTCACAACATCGTTTGGGTTTTAAAGAAAAAGGAATTAATGGGATGCTGGAGGGGCTGCGGTTACTTGACCTTGCAGAAATTGGGATCGATCGTCCGTATTTCAGCAGCCTGGTTGCAGATGCGTTAAGTGATCAGGGAGAATGGGAGGAAGCGATGGCCATTTCGAACCGGGCTGTAAAAGAAAGTGAAGAGACCGGTTATCAGTGGATGCTGCCGGAGATATACCGAATCAGAGGGAATATTTACCTGAGAAAAAGTCCGCCGGATCTGGTGAACGCTCAAAAGAAATTACGAAAGGCCGTCTCCAAAGCCCGGAATCATAAAATGCCATTTCTTGAGCAGCGTGCCCGGGCCAACCTGAAAAATATACAATGAGAATCCAAAAAAATTCCTGACGAAATTGAGCTAAATGGTTCCATATAACGATCACAGAACGATAAACATTTAAATTTCGGAAGCTGTTCAACCCAAAAACTTAACGGAGATCAAAATGAATAAAAACAATGTTGAGAACCTGAAAACTGCACTAAGGGGAAAACTCGTTCAGCCGGGTGACACTGAATATGATGAAGCAAGAAAAATATATAATGAAATGATCGACCGGGAACCCCGGTATATCATCTATTGCCAAAATACATCGGATGTGATCTCAGCCGTCAATTTTGCAAGGGAAAACAGTATTCGAACCTCCATTCGCAGTGGCGGTCACAACGGCCCCGGGCTGGCGTTGGTGGACGACGGTCTGGTGATCGATCTTTCAAGAATCGACTTTACTCATGTCGATCCACAGAAAAAAACGGTGCTGGTCGGAGGCGGCGCCACCTGGGGGCAGGTCGATCACGCCACCCACGCATTTGGCCTGGCTCTGCCAAGCGGGATTGTATCTACAACCGGTGTCGGAGGGCTTACCCTGGGCGGCGGTCACGGCTACCTGACCCGAAAGTACGGTCTGACCATCGACAACCTGCTAAGTGCAGACGTGGTACTGGCCGACGGTAGTTTCGTCCACGTAAGCAAAGACGAAAACCCGGATCTGTTCTGGGCTTTGCGCGGCGGCGGCGGCAACTTTGGTGTGGTTACTTCCTTCGAATATCAATTACACCCTGTCAAAAATGTCGTCGCAGGCCCCCTGTTCTGGCCTATCGACAAACTGGAGCCCACCCTGAAGTGGTACCGGGAGTGGCTGCATCAACTGCCGGAGGATGTGTATGCTTTTTATCTGACGGCCGCCGTTCCCGCGGGCGATCCCTTCCCCCAGGCAATCCACGGCGAGAAAGTATGCGGGTTGCTCTGGTGCTATACCGGGCCGGAAGATCAATTTGACGGCTTCATTCAACAGGCACGTGATGTTGCCGAACCGCTGTTTGAATTCACTCCGGAAATGCCTTACCCGGCGCTACAAAGTATGTTCGACGGACTCTATCCCCCAGGCTACCAGTTGTACTGGAAAGGCGATTTTGTAAAGGAGATCCCGGATGAAGCCGTTGCCGAACACCTTCGGTTTGCAGAGGTACCCACCCCACTATCAACCATGCATCTTTATCCGGTAGATGGAGCTGCACATAAACCCGATAAACATGATACCGCCTGGAATAATCGCGATGCTATCTGGTCGATGGTGATCGTAGGAGTGGATCCGGACCCGAAAAACAACGAAATGATGACAAATTGGGCCCGGGATTACTGGGAAGCCCTTCATCCTTACACCCTCGGTGGGGCCTACATTAATTTTATGATGGAGGAAGGAGAAGATCGCATCAAAGGTACCTACGGGGATAACTATGAAAGGCTTCAGAAAGTGAAAGACAAATACGATCCGGATAATTTTTTCAATGTGAATCAGAATATTGAGCCGGCATCGATTTCGGTTTAATGAAGCCTCTACGTAACTGATTTCTCATAAAGAAGAAAAAAGGTTAAACGATGAAAAAAGTACTTTTTGGTTTATCAGGATTCATTGGTTTGGTAATCGTTATTCTCGCAGTAATGATTGCCTGGCCAATGTATGAACCGGACTCGGATCAGACGATTGAACTAATACCTGCAGAGAGATTGTCTGAAGTAAAACCGGGCTCCTACTATACCGCACGTGACGGAGCTGAACTGCCGCTCAGGGTTTATCCATCCGAAGAGGATGAACTTGCACTGATTCTTCTGCATGGTGGAGGCGGCTATGGGGTTTATATGCATGAGATAGCCTCTTTTTTGTCAGCTGAATCGGTTGCTAGTGTATATGTACCGGATCTGCGCGGGCATGGTGAAACCCCAGGACGGCGGGGTGATATCAAATACGTTAATCAGCTTGAGGACGATCTTGCCGACCTTATCGCGGACGTAGGAGAACAGAATCCGCAGGCAAGAGTAGTCGTTGCCGGCCACTCTGCCGGCGGGGGCCTGGCGATACGTCTGGCAAGTGGTGAACAGAATATGGGTGTTGACGGATATTTGTTGCTGGCACCATTTCTCGATAAAGATGCACCTACAATACGTGAAAATTTTGGCGGATACTCACATGTCCGCCTGCCGAGAATAATCGCTTTAAACATATTGAATAACTTTGGTTTCACGGCATTGGATGGACTTGAGGTTGTTTACTTCAACAGGCCTCAGTTCTATCGAACGGATTATCACACACTGAGCTGGTCATGGCGTATGGCACAGGGTTTCGGGCCCCGGAACTATGAAAAAGATTTGGCAGAGATCGACAAACCCATGCTCCTGGTGGTTGGAGAACAAGATGATACGTTCTATGCCGAAGAATTTCCCGCGGTGATGGAGGAGTATGCTTCGCATGCGGAAGTAGTGATTATACCCGGCCTGAATCATGTCGAAGATATACTTCGGGATGAAAATACTATTCAATTATATGCGGATTGGCTGCAGAATTTATAGGATTCTAACATACAGAGGTATGAGGGTTTATATTATTTAAAATCATCACTTTATGTCTGTTAGCATCATAATAAATAGGAAGAATAGCATGAGATACTCAATAAAAAACAACACAATCATTAACTCAACCATAATATTAATAACACTATTAATCTTTAGCGATTATCCGCTAAATGCGCAGGAATCTCATAAAGTAATAACTCCCGATGGCGCGGAGATCTATTATCGTGTGTGTGGGGAGGGCCCGCCTCTCTTACTTGTACACGGCTTTTTAGCCACCGGCGAACTTTGGGAACCATTCTTGGATGATCTTGCATCGTCGTACACCGTGATTGTACCCGATATGCGGGGGCATGGGAGATCAAGTAATCCGGACGATACATTTATCCACAAAAAAAGTGGTGGGGATATGCTTGCGGTATTGGATGACCTTGGCATCGAGGAGGTACAAGCTGTCGGGTTCAGCAGCGGTGCAATGAGCTTGATACATGCTGCAACCTTGCAGCAGGACAGGTTCAAGTCTCTTGTCCTGCTCGGCGGTACAACACATTTCCCGGAAACGTCACGAGCTATTCAGCGAAATGTCAGACTCGAGGGGTTTCCTCCGGAAGTTCTTACGCTGTTACGACGGTGGCATCCGGGTAATGATGAACAAATCCGGGAATTGTCAGCGAATTTTCGTGATGTGGCAGCGAATTATCGGGACATGAACTTCACGGAACCATTAATGGGGACAATATCGGCAGAAACCCTGATTGTGCATGGTGACCGCGATGAACATTTCCCAATGGAAATTGCAGTGCGTATGTATCGGGCAATTCCCGATGCCTATCTCTGGATTGTACCCAATGGAAATCACGGCTTACTATTCGAGGGATGGGGCGGTTCTTTCCCCGGTTCCGGGGAATTTATTCACGTGATGCAGGAGTTCCTTTCTGGCGAGTGGTCGCAACAATGAATGGCAATAGACAAAAAAAGAAAATCCCCCAATAAGAATATCAATCTGTTATCCAAAAAGGAGAACAATCATGACTTACTTAACCAAAACTTTTTCAATAACCATCCTCATGCTGCTGTTCGCGGTCGCTGGGTGTAGTAACGATAACGAGGTTGAGGCGGATTCCGGCGAAATCGTGACCGAAGAACAGGAAACCGTTGTAGCTTCTGATGACCCTGAACAGAAGACCGTCCGCTCAGCCGATGGCACCCGCATCGCATACACCAAAGTCGGATCGGGCCCGGTACCATTGGTAATGGTCCATGGTGCTCTTAACAGTAGTAAACAGTGGACACCTGTTGCCGGGAAGCTGTCAGAGTTGTCTGACCAATTCACTTGCTATGTGGTTGACCGATGGGGGCGCGGTGGAAGCGAGGGCCGCCCTGAATATTCACTGGAACACGATGTAAACGATATTATTGCAGTGCTCGAAGAAGCCGGTCCCGATACTTACCTATTGGGACATTCTGGGGGAGCTATTATTTCACTCGAAGCAGCAAAACGTGCACAGATCGCAGGCCTGATTTTGTATGAACCGCCTTTACATGGATTTCATGGAAAATTTGTGGATGACATCTGGGAGCGAATCCATAGTGCAGCTAAGGATGGGCGTTATGAGGAGTCATTGGTAATTTTTCTCATAGAAGAGGCAGGGGTTCCGGCTGAGGCGTTGTCAGAAATGCAAACAACCCCCCATTGGGATCACCTACTCGAGCATACGCCGCACACCGTAGCCGAAATAGAAGCGCTTGTAGATGCACAATTTGAAGTGGACCGGTACAGTGATATATCCGTACCGACGCTTTTGCTGGCGGGAACCGAAACTGCAGATCATCCGTCATTTGCAACTCAGGCACTCGATGACCTGTTACCAAATGCCCGGACTGCGTGGCTTGATGGTGAGGGTCATGCAGCTAATGAAACTTCTCCCGAATTGGTTGCACAAGAGATTATTGAGTTTGTAGACAACTAAGTTAGCGGCGCGTCATGATTATCTCTCAAGGGGATGATAAATAATAAAAAACTTTCTCACTATGAAAACAGGAAATCAAACCTACTCTAAGAGATACCCTCTTTTATTCACTTCAATTTTAATTATCGTTGCATCATGTGCCGATGATCCGGAAATATTTCCGGCATCAGAATCAGTAGTCAACACGGAGCGGATTATGGCTGCTGCGGTTGAACCGGGCAACTGGCTGACCCACGGCGGATCGTACAACGAACTTCGGTTCAGCGAACTTGATCAAATCAACCGGGAGAATGTAGACCGGCTTGGCCTGGCCTGGAGCTATGACTTTTCAATGCGCGGGGGTGTGCAGGCCACACCGTTGGTAGTGGATGGAATTATGTATCTGACTGGCCCGTGGAGTACGGTCTATTCGATGGATGCCCGAACGGGCGAACTTTTATGGCAGTACGACCCGGATGTGCCGCGGCTTCAGGGGCTTAAACTATGCTGTGGGATGGTAAACCGTGGAGCGGCACTCTATGAAGGAAAAGTATATGTAGGAACGCTGGATGCCCGGTTGATTGCACTTGATAAAGAAACCGGGGAGTTGGTGTGGGAAACGGTAACAGCAGATGCTGATATTGGATATTCAATTACCGGCGCCCCGCGTGTGTTTAACGGAAAGGTGGTGATTGGCAACGGCGGGGCTGAATTTGGCGGTGTACGCGGATATGTAACCGCCTACGATGCAGAGACGGGAGATCAGTTGTGGCGCACCTATACGGTGCCTGGGAACCCGGCAGATGGATTTGAGTCAGACGCCATGGAATATGCCGCTGAAACGTGGACCGGAGAATGGTGGAAATTTGGAGGCGGTGGAACCGCTTGGGATTCCATTGTCTACGATCCTGAACTCGACCTGCTGTATGTGGGAGTAGGAAACGGTTCGCCATGGAACCGTCTGGTACGCAGCCCCGATGGCGGGGACAACCTGTTTCTGGCTTCAATCATGGCACTTGATCCGGATACCGGTGAACTCGTATGGTATTATCAAAACACACCCGGTGAAACCTGGGATTTCACGGCCACACAGCCGATGATCCTCACCGGCCTTGAAATTAATGGTGAGGAGCGGCAAGTGCTTATGCAGGCTCCGAAGAATGGATTTTTTTATGTGCTCGACCGCGCTACCGGGGAGCTAATTTCGGCTGAACCTTTTGTTCCCGTCAACTGGGCCAGCCACTTAGACATGGAAACCGGCAGGCCTGTAGAGCTGCCGGAGGCGCGTTATGAGGATGCGCCCTTTATCATGACACCCAGTCACCTTGGAGGACACAACTGGCACCCGATGTCTTTTAACCCGCAAACAGGCCTCGTTTACATTCCTGCCCAAGTGACTTGGAGGAGGTATGCACATGATACGGAGTTCGCATTTAGGGAAGGAGAGATTGCTCTGGGAGTAGCGAGCTCACGTGAACCGACACCCCCGTCAAGTGGGCATCTGCTTGCCTGGGATCCAGTGGAACAAGAAGAACGATGGCGTGTCCCTCGCGAGGACATGTTAAATGGAGGAGTACTCTCTTCCGCCGGAGATCTTGTTTTCCAGGGCCGGGGAAGCGGGGAATTTTCCGCATACGATGCGTACAACGGAACACTATTGTGGGAGTATTCATCCGGGCTCGGCATTATTGCACCGCCAGTAACCTACAAAATTGATGGTACACAGTATGTGACCGTGGCGGCAGGTTGGGGTGGAATGGGTCCCATGGGCCGGATAACAGCCCCGCCGGGTGAAGCATCGAACTACGAACAGCGTGGCAGGGTCATGACTTTCGCTCTCGACCACGACGAGCCCCGCCCGCCGCTCAGCCCGAGTGCTAAGATACCCGATCCGGACGAGCTTGATCTTGACGTACTCGGACTCCCGGATGACACAAGTTCTTTAGAGCGTGGAGAAACCCTCTTCGCTGCCAGCTGTTCTCATTGCCACGGGCCAACAGGCGATGCCCGGGGCTCCATGCCAAGCCTCTTGCGAATGCCGGCCGAATCTCACCAGGCATTTCAGCAGATTGTCAGGCAGGGTATTTTTGAGCCGATAGGAATGCCTGATTTTGGCGAGCGCCTATCCGAAGAAGAGGCAACACTTATACACGCCTGGATCATCTCGGAGATAGAAGCAAGCGCAGATAATTAAAACCTGAGTTTCTTTCACGATCAGTCTTTACTGCACCATTTACACCTCAACAGTACAACGTAACTTTAGTATAGTAGAGTCCCACACCCAAAAAATTTCGCTTTTAACCCAAAATTGTCATTAGGATGATTTTCTAATGACCGCCATTAGGAATTTACAGCCGTAAGTTACTATTATTCGGGTTGTTAGTCGTGCATATTCGGGTTGTTAGTCGTGCATTCTTCTCTCCTGTTCACCCGTAAGCTTTCCTTACACGCCAATGGACTTTAAAATTGCTTTTACCGATAAAGAAATCACCCCCTGGGGCGGCATTCTTTTGATGAAAAAGATGCTCGATCGTATGGATTTTGATGGATGCCTGGACAGGCTGCCCCTGCCGGCTCAGGGATCCAACCGGGGGTACTCGCCACACCAGCTGATCAAACAGTTTATGTGCAGTGTGTGGTGCGGAGCCAACCGGTTTGAACACACCGAGGTCACCCGGGCCGACGAGGTCGTGCGCCAGCTTTGGGGTTTTCAGCGTATGGCCGGCCATAAAGCCTTTCAGCGGTATTTTGCCAAGTTTGATCAGGGTGATAATCAGCGGGTGTTTACGCAGATGTACCAGTGGTTCTTCAGCCAGCTGCAGTTCGATAAGTACACCCTGGATGTAGATTCCACGATCCATACGCGCTACGGGAATCAGCAGGGAGCCAAAAAGGGATACAATCCCCGCAAGCCGGGCCGCCCTTCCCATCATCCGCTGATGGGGTTTGTGGCCGAGACGAACATGGTGGCCAATTATTGGCAGCGCAGCGGCGATGCTCACACGGCCAATAATCTGGAGGGGTTCCTGGCCGACACGGTCAGCAAGCTGGCAGGCAAAACTATTGGCTTGCTGCGCGCCGACAGCGGTTTTTACAGCAAATCGGTCTTTGACTACCTGGAGGGCGAGGCCATTGACTACATTGTTGCCGCACCGATGTACGCCCCGCTGCAACGACTGCTGGGCGGCCACAAGACCTGGTGGCGCCTGGCCGATGGGCTGGAGATTGGCGAGTCGGTCTACCAGAGCCCGCTGTGGCAGGCGCCTCGCCGGGTGGTGATGGTTCGCCAGCACGTGCCCACACGCCCTAAAGCCACAGGGCGTCAGCTGCGGCTGTTTGCCGAGCAGGGAATCTGCAAGAACTATCGCTACAGCTGTTATATCACCAGCCTGGATCTGTCGCCGGAGCTGGTCTGGGAGCTGTATAAAAAACGCGCGGATGCTGAAAACCACATCAAGGAGCTCAAATACGACTTTGGGTCCGGCAGCTTTAACATGCAGGGATTTTTTGCGACCGAAGCAGCCTTAAACGTGGTGATGATGGCGTACAACTTCATTAGCCTGTTCCGGCAAGTGATCCTTCAGTCAAAAATAAACCATCAGCTAAAAACCCTGCACTACCAGATCTTCAACATTGGTGGGTATCTGACCAAAAACGGAAACCAGAGGATACTGAATCTATCGCTGGCCATGAAACGCCGCGAATGGTTTACCGGACTGTGGATGAACACCAGCAAATTCACCGTACCCCTGAGAATCTAAATCTCTGATGACAATTTTGGGATTATTTCTCCTGTCACCTCTTCTGTAAAGGTCCAGCTGGCGACATTGATAAAATGCTGCTTCTCAAGTCCAGGGCATTCTCGAAGCGACAGGATATCTTAACTGTTTTATAGTGTTGTCGATTGACGCATCGCAATACGAAAGCCTCACATCATAAATAGATTCAGGAATGGAAGATTATGCCTCCCATATTTTCTGCCTTTCTAAAGCCATTTCATATAGTAACATATCGATCTCTAAATGTTGAAGCCATTCATC